>JBHLMB010000531.1:0-2998 GCA_048938565.1 Promethearchaeota archaeon
GGATGCCTCTATCTTTAACATATTCTACAAATGGATTTCCATCAACATCAATGGGAGAGAAAAGCGCATGATTTTCGCCATCAAATTCCACCATTGGAAGAAATCCTCCCTTTATTGCGGTTTGCTTGTCAAAAACAGGAGCTAATTTTATCCATTTATCGTTAAGTATAACCTCGCTATAAGCGTGATAATGAAATATATTAGTGCCCATTAGGTCTACGATTCGTGACGATATCTTATGATTTATTATATCCACAGCGTGAATCCGAGCGGGTAATCCTATCGCTCTTGCAAAGGTTGAAAGCAATACCGCTTTTGATAGACAAAAGCCATGTTTTTTTCTTAAAACGGCACTTGCGATAAAATTAGCCTTAATTTCGGGAATATAAGCCATCATATCGTACTTTATATTGTCTCTTACCCAATAAAACAAGGCTGAAAGCTTTTCGCTAGTGGAATGTAATCCTTTTACGATTTGTAGTGCTTTTTGTTGCACTCTTCTCTTATTAAAGTCAAAAAATTCGTTTGGTTGAAGATAATCTTGATTCAATTATAATTCCCCCTTGATCGCCATTTTTTTAAATTTTATTTTTTCGAAAAATAAGCGTTCAATTATGTATTAGAAAAATTACATATTCAAAAATATAACTATAATAAAAACTAAGTGTTGAGGAATCTAAAATATATCTTAAAAGAATTGCGAAATCGCCTGTAACGGGCTCTCAAAAGTTAATTTCAATCAATTCTTACATAACGTTTTTATATTAATAATCAGTAATAATATTAGATGACCTTGCAAGCTTCTTGATGAGAAATATCAATTTATAATACTTTTTAAAATTCAGCTCGGTCATGATTCTAAACAGGCTGAAAAGTAATGACTGCTCGAGAAGAACGAACCAAAAAAATACAAAAGGAGAAAAAAAATTCTTATTTGGTTGCTGCTGTTAAAGTATTTCAAGAGAAAGGATTTAACGATACTCGAGTAAAAGACATCACCGATCTTGCTGGAACATCTGTTGGGAATTTTTATCGTTATTTTAACAGCAAGGAAGAAATATTTGAAACACTCATCGAGGAATTCTATCACGATATAATGCATAAGTTAGAAAAATTTTTTCAGTACGATGTTCCACCTATAGAAATGATTAGAAACCTGTACAGGGAATATGTCAGCGTATTCAAGCAACAAAGCAATGTCGCTTTAATCTTTATAGATCAAATGAGTGGAATTAATCAAAAATACGCTAAAATGAAAGAGGATTACCTCCAAGAGGGTTATAAAACAGTGGAAAAAATCATTACTAAACTTCTGGATGTAGACTTTATTCGTTCTCAAAATCCTAAATTAACGGCAATGATTTGGGTTGATTTGTTATTTCAAACATTTAGTTATTGGGCTAAGACTGGTTTTGAACTTTCAGACGAGGAATACATTAACAATTTGGTTAATTTTCTCGTTAAAGGTACGGTTACAAAATAGTTTATATGATCAAGTTATAGAAAGTAATTTAAAAAAATCCAAAAAACAATAAAGCAGCTGGGTATTAACAAGTAAAAATGGATCTAGTTCTTTCTTGGATCAATGGATTAGTGCTTTCACGATAGTTATTTCATCGTTGTTCTTATTATTAAAAGATATATATCGATACAAAACCTCAAAAATCACACTATACATTAATGAGATGATACTATATCTTGCTTTTTTAATAGGTTCGTTTGGAATAAGCCTCTCCTTCATTTCAATTGTAATTTTCAACTATAATCTTCCTTGGATAAGAGATATTATCATTTTTTTTCTTATATCGCGTTTCCTTTTGGATCGTTTGCTGTAAACACTGCTGCATGGGATGGAAAGTTTTCTTATAATAATAGGATTATTGTGATAGTTTTTTCTCTTATTGTATCCTTTCTTTTACGACGATAGGGTCATTACTTTTTCACTATTCTATTTCATGATTCTCATTCAAATGGGTATTCCTGGATTTACTGTCATCGTTGGAGTGCTTCAATTGAAAAACATTCTTCAGGGAAATTGAAAAAGAAAACAATGATTATATTTTTCGTAACGCTTTTGATTGGAATCGGAATAGGAATGGAATACTTTATTCCAGTTAGATCAAATGAATCATTCTTGTTTATCCCGAGGTTTTTAACAGTTTTTGGTCTTTTTTTCCTTAGTTACGGTTATAAACTAAGTTTACAGGAGGATTATAATTTTATTGATTAAGCTTTAACAAAAAATATCATTATTGTACTCCAACATTCCTTAATCCTTGTTTTCAAATCAAAGAATAAAAATATATATAATATAAAGCTAAATTATAGTATGAGAAGCATATATGTCTCTTGGATCAATGGTTTTAGTGCATTTACAATAGTTATTGCGGCTTTGATCTTTTGTATAAACGATATATTTAGGTATAGAAAGCATAGGATCAATTTGTATATTTACGGAGTTGTGTTCTATCTTACAATAGCGATATCTTGGATGGGTATAATGTTTTCTTTTTTATCAACTATTTTTCTTGGTTTTACGAAACCTTTAATCATTTCGATGATGGGGGTCCTTTCATATAGTACATTTCCGATTGGAACAATCATTATTAATTCTATCATTTGGGATGGTATTGGAAAAAATAAAAATAAAAAAATTGTTATCCTTATCTCCTTAATTGTTTCAATTTTTTATTATATTATACTATTTACTTCTTTTACGGATTCGATAATAGTATCGAATTATGGGATAGAAGGAGGTGTTTATGATGATTGGCCTAATCCCTTCTCCCTATTTTATATAATCTTTTCAGTGCCATTTTATACTATCTTCATTAGCTGTATCATAGCTACAATTTTTTTGTTTAAATTTTTTTCTGGAAAAGTAAAGTTGAGATCTAAAGTGATATTTTTATCCGTCTCCCTGATTGGAATTGGTAATACGGTAGATACTTTAATACCAGGCAATATTGTTTTTTTTCTATTTCCAACAAGGTTTTTA
>JBHLMB010000532.1:0-2994 GCA_048938565.1 Promethearchaeota archaeon
TTGTCTATGGCGAAGATTATGATGTGATCCTGGCCTCAAGCAAGGGACAAATGATTAGAATGGCTTTAAAAACCATTCACTCTTGTTAAAAATTCAAAAAAAAAAGACCCTAGATAGAAATCTTTAATCGATTTTAAAAACCTTTCTCATAATTTTTGGCAATGTAAAACCAAAATAAAAAGTCAAGGCCGTCTGGATATAGAATATACGGGCAATTAGATTAAGTAAATCGAACTGGAAGAATAGGAATTCTAATGCAATTGCGAACCCTAATGTGATAAACGAAAAGAACAATGTTTCTCCTTTTATTTTAATATCTTTCTTTTCTGAATTTGCTGCAGATTGAGAGAAGAAGATACCAGGTATGATGAAAATTATTATTATTGAAAACATGTATAAATAAGCAATAAAGCCCCATTCTGCAGAATAGGGGCCATTTCGAACACCAATGTTGTTGTAATTGAGAAAGAAAAGTACTAAGAACGATATTTCAAGTAGGGTTCCATAGATCGCAGCGCCCCAAATATATGCGGATTTAAGATTCCTTTTTTTATCTAACATCAGATCCCCAAATACAGGAGGCCACAAATAAAAAATAGGAAAGATAAATGTAAATTTAAGGAAAAAAAATATCGGATCTGGCAACCAAAACTCATCTCCTAAAAACAACATTAAGTAAAATGTTATGGTATCTCCCCACCAAATACTACTTAGGAAGTTCCATGTCCATCCAAGGTTGAGTAAATGCTTTTCCTTGTATTTATAATATTTTCGGAACATCATTAGTGATACTGATGCACCTGACATTACTAAAAATATTAAAGTTATCATACCAATTGCGAAATTTATTGGGGATATTATTGTCATTTTTCAATTATTTTTTTATATTTTAAAATTAAAGCTCTCAATGTTTATAAATGTATCCCATTCACTTACGAATATTATATTCACGCTTTAAACACGATAAGATTTTAGAGAGATTAATCTTCAAAACTCGCTCCCTTTTTTAATTAATAACCAATATCTTGAAAATTATTAAGTAAAACAATTAAGGGGCTTTATGAAACGACAAAAACAGATTAATAGATTATTAAATTTAATTAAAAGTATTTTATACATTAGATCTAGCAGATTTATAAATTTATAAAAAATAAAACCTTACAAAGAAAGTTCGTGAAACCCTTCTTTCACGAAGAGTCATTCATATAAATCGAATATTAGGATATTTAAGTGGAAAGCCATAAAAAATGTTGAGATAAATATATCATATAAATTATTACAAAAACTTTTTTAGACTCATCTGAGTTTCAGGTGGTTTAAGGCGTGTCTTAAAAGAATATCCCGCTAAATCAAAAATAATTTTTTCAACTTCTACCAATACCTCATCTGGAGTTAGCCCATCAGTATCTATGCTAAAAATTTTTTTTGTTTTTGTTAATGATGCTAAAAATTGATTATAATAGGATAAAATGGCAAGTAAATATTCTTTTTCATACTCGTTCCATTTTTTTCTCACATGATCTAATGATCCTCTTCCTATTATCCTTTTCATAATCGTTTCAGGTTTTGCTGAAAGATAAATAATATAATCTTCCTTCCATTTGACTGATTTGTATGTATCAAGGATAAGCTTGTAATCTTTTTCTTTTAAATTCAGGCTTTTCGAATATATCAACACGCATAAGGGCGAACGATCTAAAATTAATATTCTTCCATTATATTTTTCATCAAAATTTATAACGCTACGATTACGCTTGATAAATTGCTGTAAAAAATGAATTTCGCTTCTAAACGCAATTTGCTTATTGGAAGATCCAAAGGGAAAGGGTGGTTTTTTCACATATCTTTCAGGAAAGAATTTTAGCTTGAAATCTCCTTTTGCTTCTGATTTTTTTTTCAACAGTTCAAATATCGTTGATTTTCCAACACCGTGTGCACCCGAAATACATATCACGATGTTGTCTTTTAAACCCTTATTTCTATAAATAGCTCTTCCCAATCTGATAAGCTCCCAAATTTATTATCATCTATTAAAAAACATTAACACTATAAAACTACAAGAGATAATTGATTTTTCAAGTATTAAAATTATTTATTAAAGCGTAAATCAAATCTTAGTATTTAATGATAGCTTCTAAAAAAAAACGAAAATAATCATCGTTACAATATCAAATATTACGTAGGTAATTAATGTGTTGTAGATTCTTCCTTTTAACTCATAAAGTATACCAAGAATAAGGAATAACAGGAAATAATAGGCTAAGAAAACCAAACCCAATAGAACATCATTTAGAAAAGACATTAAACTTTCAATAAATGCAAACATTCCAGATACGATTAAAATCACGATGCTGCGTCCTTTCAAGTTAGTTCCAAATTTATCTTTCAATGCATTGTGTAAAACACCTCTATAAGCGATTTCGATGGAAATGACAGATAATACTGAAAAGGAATAATAAAAAATAAACCAAAATCCTGATGTATTTATGATGTTTCTTATAAGTAGACTATTCCCAGAATAATTTATGAATCCTGGAACACTCATTCGTTGAAGATTTTCTATAAGCATTCCGAAAAAAAGATTCAAGAAGAATAAAGTAAATATTCCTATAAATGCGAAAAAAAAAATCGTATGTAATTTCCTTCCCTTTGAATCGAATCCAAGTTTTAAGAATCTATCCTTTCTCAATATTATATATAATAGAGGATAAATAAATAGCGAAATATGAGGCAACTTTTCTAATATTAGATAAAAGATTGTTAGTCCGGTTGATTGAAAGCTTGGATCGTTTAAAATCAATAATATCATTATATATACCATCAAGTAAGTTAATATTGATGATTCAAAGATCTTTATTCCTTCTTTGAAATTCCATCGATCCTTATTATTTACAGGTCTTAATTTTTTAGAATCGAAAATATATCCTACTTTTGACCTTAAAGAATCTTTTTGTTGACCTGGAATCTTTTTTAAATGCTCATTACATATTGGAC
>JBHLMB010000029.1:0-11968 GCA_048938565.1 Promethearchaeota archaeon
TTCTTTATCATATGGTGCAAGTTAACATTTGTTGAAATAATGTACCTGCAAGCGTATTTTTGGATTATGATATTACTGTTTGAAATACCTTGTGGGGCGATTTCAGACTATCTAGGGAGGAAATATTCGCTATTCCTAGCAGGGATAACAACGGCAGCAGGAGCAGCAATATATTCAATTACTCCTCACATAGGAATGTTCATATTAGCTGAAACTTTATGGGCTTTTGGCGAAGCATTGTTCTCAGGAACTAATACCGCAATAATACACGATACGCTTAAAATGGAAGGAAGAGAGAAAGAATTGGATAAAATAGTTGCAAGAAGTATAAGTTTTTTATTAATCGGAATTGGCATAGCAGCACCAATAGGATCACTACTTACACTGATAATCCCCATTCAATTCGTTATGATGCTTATGTCCATACCATTTGTAATGGGAGGTTGTGTCGCTTTAACATTAAAAGAACCAAAACATGACCTAGAAAACAATGTAAAACGCTCTGAGTCATATATTTCCATTATAAAATCGGGAATGAAAGAATTAAAACAAAAAAAACAACTTAGAATTCTTGCGTTTGACCAAATGATTGGTGAGGGGCTTATCTTCACGGTTTTTTGGACATTTCAGCCCTATTTGGAGGAGTTCGGCTTCCTTTTAGCGTATTTCGGCTTTGTTAGTACATTAATGATAATATCGCAGCTTCTATTTGTTAACCTGGTTCCAAAGCTAAACGATAAGATTTCAAATAAAAAAAGATTCTTATTCGTGTTCACGATGATTCCGGGAATTGGTTTTTTTTTGTTGGCAGTGTTAAGATTAGTCTTTTGCGTGATATTATTATTCATGATTATTGTTGGGTTTGGCATATCACGGAGTTTCATATATGTGAATAGCATAAACAAGCATATCGAAAGCAATAATAGAGCAACAGTCTTGAGTACTATTTCAATGATTGGAACTTGTATTAAAGCAATTGTATTTCCGTTATCAGGATATGTGGTTATGGTAAGCTTGAGCGGGACTTTCATCGTACTAGGGATCGTGATGATCCTGCTAGCAATCTTTTCTCAAGTTGAAATAGGACACTTAACTTGATTTTTTATTTTTTTTATAGAGGTATCGAAAATTTTATTTTTAATGTAATATTCACAAACTCACTCATATAATTGAAGAAAATAAGGTTGCTACTAATATGGTTAAATGTGAATGTCCCTCATGTTTTTTCGAATTCGAATTAGACGAAGGTACGATTGAAGGAGAAGTCGTTCCTTGTTCCGATTGTGGTGTAGACCTTGAAATCGTGAAAATAGAGGGCGATATTGCTAAAGCACAAGAAGCTGAAATGGCAGAGGAAGATTGGGGAGAATAGTCAGTAAGATCTTTATTATTTTCTAAATACTACTCTGGATTATATTTTTATAAGCATTCTTTTGTATAAACTTAATGTTTTTAATCATTACACTATACTTTCTTAATTATTTTATTTTAATTCTTTTTTTATCAATTGAGCTAATTTATTTCCAACAGCTTCAATTAATTCCTCTAAAGAGGCATTTTTTACTCCATCAACGCTTTCAAATCGTGTTAACAACTTGTTTCTCGTTTTTGGGCCTATTCCTTTTATTTCATCTAAAAGCGATCCTGTGACTCTTTGTTCCCTATGTTTTTTATGTAATCGTATGGCAAACCTATGGGCTTCATCCCGTATTCTTTGAAACATTCTTAACAAGGGAGAATTTCTTGGTAGCACTAGAGGTGCTTTTTTATGTGGTAAGAAGATTTCCTCAAATTTTTTTGCTAATCCGATTATTGGTATTTCAAGCCCAAGTTCTTGTAACACAGAAATTCCGGCATTTAATTGCCCCTTACCTCCATCTAACAAGATCAAGTCGGGTAATTCCCAATTATTCTCTAAGAGCATCGTATATCTTCTTTTCAGCACTTCCTTCATCATCGCAACATCATCCGGAGTTGATTTCGATTTAATATTAAAATGGCGATAGTATTTCGTGTATGGTTTTCCTTCGAGGAAGTAAACCATAGAACCCGTAGCATCAGAACCTTCTATGTTTGATATATCAAATCCTTCGATGATTCGAGGAATGCTTGATAAACCTAATAATTCTTTTGCTGTTTCTAAGGCTTTCGTAATTTGTTCGCTTTCTTTTTTTCTGATTTCTTCCATTTGAAGTTCTTGGTTAACCATTACCTTAGAATTTTTATTCGCAATCCTCACCAAGCCCATTTCATCTTCTAAGGGCTTTCGAACTCGCATATTAAATTTAATATCTCTTAAAACCTCGATTAGGACTTCAATACCTTTATAAATTCGAGGTATTACAATTATATCAGGAAGATCGTGCTTTAAGTTTAAGTAATATTGTTCTAGCAAAGAGGAGAATAATTCATCCTTATGGACTACTTTTTCCCGAAGATCGAGTGTTATTGGGCTCTTATTAGTAATTTTTCCGTCTCTTATATGGATGATAACTAAGACTGCGTATTTTTGTTTCTCGTCAGCGTGAAATCCAACGATATCTTTATTAATACCTTCGCTCATAAGAACACTTTGATTGGAAGTTGATTGATTAATCGCTTCCAGTTTATCCCTCCAATAAGCAGCAGCTTCGTAATTTTGTTCCTTGGCAGAAGATATCATCTTTGTTTCGATTTCTTTTTTAAGCGTTTCCGTTTCGCCTTTTAAAAATAACTCTATCTGTGAGATGTTCTCAAAATATTTTTCCTTGCTAATTTCATTAATGCATGGACCTGGGCATAATTTGAGCTGATAATACGTACAAGGTCTTTTTTTTTTCACGATTTTTTTTTTACACGAGCAGTAAGGAAAAATTTTTCTCAAGTCTCGTAAAATCCTAGTTATCTTTTTTTTATCGGTATATGGGCCTAAAAAAGCGTTTTTTTTCGAGTATTTTTCTGGACCTCGAATTATTTGAATGCGTGGATATTCTTCTGAATAAAATATGCATATCCAAGGGTAAGTTTTAGAATCCCGCATTTGGACATTAAAAAATGGGATATGTTTCTTAATTTGAATGTTTTCCAATATGCTTGCTTCTTTTTCGTTTTGGGTGACAATATACTCTATAGAATATATCTTTTTAACGAGCATTTGTATTTTTTCTTCGTAATAAGGATCGTTATAGCTTGATTTTAGAAAATACGACGATACCCTTTTCTTTAAATTAATTGCTTTTCCAATATAAATAACTTTACCACTAGCAGCTTTAAAAAAATACACTCCTGGTTCTTCAGGCAGGCTTTTTCGTTGTATTTCTAAATCATTCATAAAGTAATAATAGTAAAAATTCTTCTTTGAAACAACTTCTCTAATTAAAGTAATTTTATTAGACATTAATAATTAAAGCTTATGGTGTATAGGATTTCTAGAGCTATTAGCAAAATTGTCTCCTTTAAAAAATAGTTTCCAGCTTCTACTATGAAGCACATAAAACTTTATAAATTGTACTTATTAATAATAGATTAACGTTAAATTGTTGAATAACTCATGGTTAAAATTAGACTTTGCCCAAAATGCCTGAAACCCGCTCTAAGACCTGCCACTAATGTCAGCGGATGGTTGGCTCCAGATCTATTTGAATGCAGAGAGTGTCTATACATAGGAAAGTTTTATGTTATTGTTGATTCTGAAGATTATGATCTATCAGAAAAAAACGAAAAGGAAAAAACTTAAAGAAATTTAATTTTAAAATGTTAAATTATATATTATCCAGGTTCCATTAATTACATTAAATAAAAACTAAACAAATATTATTATGGAACAGCTAAAAAAGGATATTAAAAAGATAAAATCACTCGAGATACAAGGAGCAACAAATGTTGCGCTCAGCGCCATTAATTTTTTAAATGAATATGCTAAAAGATTAAAATGTAACGATATTCAGGACTGCTACGATAAATTAATCCATGCAAAAGACATCATTGCTGAAGCTAGACCAACCGAACCCGCGATGAGAAACGGGTTGAATTTTATTACGAACAAGCTAAAGGAATGCATAGGTTCCATTTGTGTGGAAGATGTTTCAGCTAATATAGACTCTTTCAAGACTCAATATCACGACATGTTAATAAACTCAAGAAAAAAGATCGCCGAAATAGGTGCTCGACGAATCCCCAGAATAAAAGGTGATGCACAATTCGTTGTCATGACACATTGCCATTCTTCACTAGTTACAGCAATATTATTGGAAGCTAAAAGACAAGGCAAGGACAATTTTAAAGTAATTAATACTGAAACACAACCAAAGCTACAAGGTCGAAGAACTGCTCATGAACTACTCAATGCAGGTATTGAAGTAATACATGTGGTCGATAACGCAATGAGATGGGTAGTAAGTACTTTCAATGTAAATCTCATAATTATCGGAGCCGATAGCATTACATCCGAAGGAACTGTTCTTAACAAGATTGGTTCGAGATTACTAGCATTGGTTGCTCACGAAGAGCATGTTCCGTTTTACGTGGCATCACCTCTTTTGAAATACAATCCAAAAACATCTTTTGGCATTTTAGAAATGATTGAAATGAGGGATCCTGATGAGGTTTGGAAAGAAAACCACGACAAGTTGACAATTCTAAATCCTGCATTCGAGACAGTAAGCAGGCGATATATCGATGGTTTGATCACCGAAGCAGGTATATTTGCTTCAAGTCATGTCCAAAACTATTTTGAGAAATTATATCCGCAATTGTTGGAAAAGTAAGAAATATTACCCCCACTTTTCAATGGCTTGACGCAGTTCGGATTTAGACTTCGCACGATCACTCAATTCCGCGCCATCCAAGGCCGCATCGATCGCTTGTCGAATTGCGGTTGCTCCAGCCTTAGTACCACCAGGATGACCATGACATCCTCCGCCAAATTGATAGACCATATCTTTTCCAAGTATCTTAATTAATGCAGGAGCGTGTAAGGGGCTCAAACCACCCGAAGCAACAGGTAATATGGGTTTTAAATCAAACCAATACTGATCGAGTGTCGTTAATCCGTTTCCTTGTATTTCTTGTTGAGTGATCACATCGTTCATTTCTACGACTTCTTGTTTTGCACCTTCCATCTTTCCCACAACCGTTCCCGTATGCAATTGATCCATTCCAATTAGTCTCATTATTTTTGCTAAAACAAGCATTGTCATACCATGTGTTTTATCCCTGGTAAAGGCGGCATGCATTGCGCGATGCGCATGGATCACTACATTCTTATCATCCAAATAATCGCGTATCTCTTGTAGCGCAGAAAATCCTACAGTCACGATGTCAAGCATTATGTATTCTCCCCCATTATCAATTACCATATCTGCTCTTTCTTTCATAACACTGGATTTTGCTGTAATGTTAGGCATATAAATTTTTTTATCCCCAGTTTCATTCTCAATCTTATCTCTTATCTTGAGCGTTTCCACGACTCTCTTTTGAAAATTGTTAAATGACATGCTCGTGAGATTTTCGTCGTCTTTAACGATATCTAATCCACCATTCCACGCTTCTCCACATACGGTTGCGTGCTCCTTTTCATTCAAGCCAACTTTAGGCTTGACAATGGTACCCAAAAGAGGGCGATCATAGATTTTAGTAAGTTTGCGGATTCCAGCTATTCCAAAAATAGGGCCCTCGTAAGCATTCACAATATCTTTAGGAAAAGTAATATCTAATAAGCGAAGTTTATTAATGATTTTCATACCATATATGTTTCCTGCCACTGCACTTAAGATTTGGGACATATTTCCCGCTTCAAAAAGGTCTTGCGGGTATGCTATTTTAATCACGCTATTATCAGCGTCAATTTCAAACGCCGAAGGCCTTAACCTTTCTGCAATACCTGCCGACATCGTTGAAATATCCGTCCACGTTCCGATGGAGCTTTCTTTTGCGATTTCCTCGCAAGCGTGCTCTAAATCCTTGCATTCTTGTGCCTCTTCAACATAATACATTGCTACAAGATCCTTATCATTGGGTTTATACCTTAAGTTCACATAATCTACCAATTTTTAATCACCAACATAAATTATTTAATATAAGTAATGAAAAAAAAAATATCTTATATAAAAAAAACAAGACGAAAATATAGGAACATCAATAAGTACAAAACCATAAAAAATTAATAATGCCAATTATTTTCTAAATTGTGATTTATAATGAGTAAAGCAACGACCAAATCGATATTAATCGAAGCAAGAGAATTGGGTTTTAAAAACATTCAATTAATCGAAGATTTATCGAGGTTTTTGGCTGAAAATTTGCCACAACTTACAATAACGCTCAATGGAAATGATATTGAGATTGACATGCCTGAAAGCTTGTCTAAAAGAGCCATAAAACTGAGAATTAAAAAATATCTCTATAAAAAAGGGATTAATAACGATTTTCGAGCGATTTCAATAACGAATCCTGATAAAAGCGGTTACATCGTTAAAGAAAAGAAAACCGTTGAATTATCTTATTATTAGATGAGATTTAAGCACACTATTTAAATAATCATTGTCACTTATTCTATCTATGAAAGAATCGTATTTTATTTCTATTGATTCTCTCCAAGATATACTTAGATGCGCAAATTTAGCAAGTTTATTAGAAGTTTCAGGGCATCCCAAACCTGGTAACGTGCATCGCACGCAAGATTTCAAGGGAACTCGCTTTGAACATTTCCTAGCAGGAACGGCAGCAATTTTACCCAATCTTTGGGATTTGATCCAAAGAACCTACGAGTCACAAAATCCAGGACAAACTAACTACAGTCAGATAAATTTAGGAGCATTTTTCAAAAATGCAGCCTCAGAAATGGTGAAATGGCAAAAAGGAGGAAATGTAATGCTTGGACATATTTTAATATTAGGACCACTCGTTGCTACTTGTGCCGCTTGCTTAAAAAATAATACCAAATCGTTCATTGATTTCTCTAACACGCTATACAGCATCATAGACAATGCAACAGTAGAGGATACATTATTATTATACGAAGCAATTACTACATGCAATCCTGGAGGGTTAGGGAGTGTAGACCAATACGACCTTAACCATAAGAATTCCATTAAAGAGATTCAAAAAAAAAAAATAAAATTATTGGATATTTTTAATTTATCTAAAGAGCGCGATTTGATTAGCAAAGAGTATTCAACTGGATTTAATGTGATTCTTATAGAGGGATTTCCTTATTATATGGAAGAATTTAAAAAAACAAAGGATATTAACATTGCTACAGTAAATACATATTTAAAACTGCTATCAGAACACGAAGATTCTCTCGTAATACGAAAATCTGGGCTTGTTGAAGCAAAAAAACTTTCTAAAAGAGCCCTTGAAATCGTTAAGAAAGGAGGACTTAGTTCGAGCATTGGATCGGAATTAACAGTTGAATTTGATAGCGAATTGCACGAGAAAAATGGTAAATTAAATCCAGGAACTACAGCTGATTTGATTGCAGGTATTATCTTTTGTGCTCTTATATTTGGATTGAAATTCTGAATTAAATAATAAAAAATTTCTTGATGAAAGTGTTTTAATAATTTGTAAAATAATATGATATAATTTTTTCTGGTCATTAAAATGGTTGAATTTTGTGATGATTGCGGAGGAATGATGCTACCTTCCACGACGGGACAAGGTATTGGGAGAAAAAAGATCCTTCGATGCAAATGCGGTGCTACAAAACCCATAAATGACGATGAAAGCGATTCCTACAAGCTAAAGACCAAGATTGAGCATTCTCGAATGGAAGAAATATCAAGCACAGTAGAGATAATGAATTGGAAAGAAAAAAATTTAAAATCTACGATTAAAAACTTTAGATGTCGTCGTTGTGGGTACGACAAGGCTCATTTAGAAACGAAACAAACGAGGAGTGCTGACGAAGGAATGACACATTTTATCACTTGCTTAAGATGTGGCAAGATGATCAAGATAGGCTCGTAAACCTGGGAGATGTATCAGTTAAATGACCGATTTTCTCGAAAAATCCACAGATAATTCGATTCTATTGCGTATTAAAGTGAAACCAAATTCAAAAAAGCAGCATGTATCTGTGGATGGTGAATTTCTGAGAGTACATGTTAAGTCAAAAGCGCTACATAATAAAGCTAATATTGAATTAGTGAAAATAATTAAGACCAAACTTGAAGTACCTACAAGTAATATACAGATCATTAAAGGAACTAGATCGAATTTTAAAACCCTTAAGATAACTTTTTCAGATCAAGTTATTGAAAAAAAAATCCAACAAAAACTAATATGTTAACACTTATTCATTAGATAAAATCATCAATTTTAGATTTCAAGAGGTTATAAGACGGCTTTGATAATCTTATTCCTCCCGCTAATTTGTGTCCCCCTCCCATTCCACCAAAATCTGCCTTTATCCTTTCAATAATTTTATTAACCCCAATCCTATTATTTTGCTCCAGAAAATCTTTAGAACACCTAATACTCAGTTTTATCGTTTTTGATTTTTTCTCTTCTCCTCCCAAAATCAATATTTTATTTGGATCTAATAGATCATTCACGGAACTAAAACTAGCCGTGTCCGACCAACTACTAGGAGGGATTTTTCCCAGTACATCAATGAAAATCGCCTTATTCGTTTCATAGCGGGGAAGTTTCGTGGATAGGATTTTTAAATTTTTTGTAAGATCGTCAATATATTCGAAATATAAATCCTTAGCGTAACGTGTTGTTTTTTTAAGCTGAATAATCGAAAGCGCAGCGCTTATGTTTTTAAAACATAGAATATTTAATAACAGAGCGTGTTCAAATGTGAATTGCAGCATTCCTTGTTTATGATGTAGAAAAGCAAATTTTCCGGTTGTAGCATTTGTATTTTCTGTCAATCTTTGGATTTCTGAATCATCTAGATCTATTATTTTTTTTCGGTGATTAATCTTTAGTTCAGATAAAAACGACTTAATTTTTTTATCGTTTTTGCCTCCTAAATCCTTGATAAAAGGTAAAATACTGTATTTGAGACCATTTTTAATGGAATCAAACATTGCTCCAAATAAAACTAAGCCTTCTTTTTCTTGAATTATTTCCTCGTCCAACACTTCTTGATATACTTCTTTATTAAATGATTGGAGGTTATCCATTGACATTAAAGAGTCCCCTGCTATTCCAATGATTGCTAACCAAGCCTGTTTAATTAAAGATGGTTTTATCCTCTTAGCAAACATATAGGCAACAGTGGCACCAGCAATGTGTTCAAGTCCATCGAATCCGTGCACCGTTGGATTAACAAAAAATAGATTCTCAGGGACAGATAATTCTTCAAAATTTGCGTCCACTTCGTGATGATCGAGTATAAAGAATTTTTCCTTTCTATTGCCTATAATAGGAATTAATTCGTGTAGATTTGAACCAACATCAGTAAATATTAGAGCAATTTTTTCTGATTGTCTTTTTGATAAAATTCCGCTTAAATAATTTGCCCAAGATACTGATCGATTGTATATAAAATAATCGTATTCTATTCCCATCTTGTATAAAAGACTTAGAATGAGTTGTAAACTACTAATTCCATCAGCATCGTTGTGAGATATTGCGATTACCTTGTCAAACTTGCCGTCTACGAAATAATCAACAGCACTTTCGAGAGCCCTGATAAAATTTATTTTATTTGGCTTCAGGTCCATAAATATCAGTTAGGAAAGGAGTTAAATTATTAGTTTTAAAATATTTCAACTATTCGCTGAAATTATATAAAAATTTATAAGTTCCTATGAAATTAAAAAGTTTTTACTACTTTGTGTTTTAGGTTTAATATCTTTACTTTCCTCTGTAAATGGGTTTTATTGTGGATAAAATAATTTCATATTTTCTTATGATAACCTGAATTATTTGGGTTTTAATCAAATCTATTGTGGATCTGAATAAGTTCAATTCTTACTTCATCAAGACTATTTGATATCAAGAAAAAACAATTAATAAAAAATATAATTAACACAAAATTATCATAACAAAATGTTTTAATTATCATTTTACCAATTTTATAAAAAGTTAGAAATAAGATGAGTAATACGAAATACACCAGGATACTTGTAATTACCACGATTTTAGGTCTAATCGGAGCGATTTTCGCCTCAAGTGCTCTTTTTTCTACAAGTAATGGAAACGATGTAGTTGATACTTCTTTAATAGGAGTTCGAGATTTCTCAATGGATGATTACGAACCACTTTTCGACTATACGGAGCAATTGCGTGGAAACATAACAGCAAGCGCAATGGACTTTCAAGGTTTAGGGTTGGGATTCTACTTATACAATGCTAAATACCCCGAATTAGCAGATGATTTCTCAAGTAATGTACTTAATTTGTCTCATATCGACATTACTTTCATCAATACGACAAATCCTGCTTTTAGGAAGGACACTCCCTCCGGAGTCGTTGAAAATGAATATATTACCGTTTTACTCAATGAAACATTAGAAGTAAGGTATAATATGACAGGAGGTTCAGAAGGCTTCCTGGTATATTGTTCTAAATTAACCCCTACTCGTCTTGTGAAATTAGAAGTGAAGAAAGAGCTTTCTAGTATTGAAGAAGTAGATGCCAACACTTATAGAATTGATGAAAACGGATTTATTATCTTTGATTACGACCAACATTTCATTGAAGATATTTTGAATTTCTCAATGCATCTCATCTGGGAATACGATTTGACTGTAAATCCGTGGATTTTAGAACAAGTTGATTCTGAGGATATTGCTTTAATCGAACAGGAGCAATCCATTGAACCTGGATTTAATTATTATTTTAGGATCAATGGATACGAACATGGTACTTCGTTTGACCAAACGAGGTTATCTGATGAAATTAAGGTAAACCTGACCATAAATCCTCCCAATATGGGACTATTAAGGAACCACACGCTTGAAATTAATAATGAATCTAAAACAGTTTCGAATTATCTAAATGACGATAATTCTTTTCACACGGACTTGATCCCTGTTAATTTATCATCTGATAACTCCTTCTTTCTCACATTTACATCAGAATTTAATGTATCTTTCGTGGATCCCGTTGAGAATGCGTGGTGGAGCATAGACAGGTTATTGGAATTAAGAAACATAAGAGAACGGACATACTTTCCAACAATTACATCTGGACCATCGGAAATTTATGTTTCGAATATCGTGTTTTTCGAAAGTACGATCGCCTACAATCAATGTCTTAGTAGTTATTCTCTTTTCGAAAGGCCAGTTAGTGTGGAACACACATTAGTTGAGGATTGGATTGACGAGCCCCAATTCACTACCTCAAATCCATTTGAAACAATGGGTTTGAACGTAACCATGCCTAACATAATCCTAGGCGAGATCTGTCCATTCAGTATAAAATATAACGCAACAGAAAACTTGCGCTTGAAAATTACCGATAACATCGGAATGCCAATTATAGGCCTACAGGCTGTTATCGAATACCACGGAAGGCCATATGGAACTTTTATTTCTCAGGATCTATCACAACCAATATCAACTCAGACCACAGATATTCGTTCAGAAATCTTCATTGGTAATGTTCCAAACGGAAATTATACAATCAATGTATATTTTAATGGTATTTATCAAGGATCTTTCACTGCAAGTTCCTACAAGGATATTAATATTGTCACGACGAATATAATACATTTTCCAATATGGATCATCATATTTGGCGCTTTTAGCGTGATATTGTTGGCATTAGGATTCTTACTGTATAAGAAAAATATAAAGAAGGCAATTAAATAGCTTGATCGTAATTTTTATTGACAACATTGAGAATTTCATTGAGTTCTTGGAAAGAAAACGGTTAGTTGACGATTTATTCTACGAATTTAAAGAGATCAAGCAACCGACGGAATTCACAAGTGCTAACGATGTTGAAATCGTCCTCCACTTTCTTTCAAAAATAGAAGAATTCTTGGTACTCTTTGAAACAAAATTAGTCATAACCCAATCCAGCA
>JBHLMB010000533.1:0-2986 GCA_048938565.1 Promethearchaeota archaeon
AGGGTGCTTTATTTATTATTGCTAAAGAACTAGGTGTTGATGTTAAGGAAGAGAATAAGGATATCATTCAAGACATTGAGATTAATGTATCTGACATATCCTTAAATATGAAAAACATAACTTTAGTTGGAAGGATCAAGAATATTAATTCTATAAGGAGCTTTACTAAAAAAGATGGAACAGAAGGACAAGTAGGATCGTTCTTATTATATGACGCTACTGGAGATATTAGAATAGTGTTATGGGATCAACAAGCAAATATTCTCCACGAAGAAATCTTTGAAAAAAATGAGCTCGTAAAGATTTTAAATGGAAACGCAAGAACAAACCAAAATGGGGATATTGAAATTCATATCGGGAGTTTTGGTAAGGTAATCCCGTCCCCCGAAGATGTCGATCATTCAAAGTTCCCAAAAATAAAAGAAGAAGTAATTCAAATAAAAGATATAAACTTGAAAAACAAATCAATCGTTTTGGAAGGAGTGGTGATTCAAAAATTTCCTCCTAAAGAATTTACGAGGAAAAACGGAGATCTTGGGAAGGTATGTTCAATAATCTTGATGGATCCAACTGGAACTATAAGAATTACTTTTTGGAACGTAGACACAGAAAAAGTAAACGGATTGGAAAAAGAAGATGCTATAAAAATTTCAGGTTTAAATCCAAGACTTAGTACTCTTGATAATACAACAATTGAGCTCGTCGCCTCAATGACTACTAATATAAAAAAAATAAAAAAAAAAATTAACTTGGAAGGAGAATTCGTTGCTAATATCAAGCTTCTACAAGAAAAGCAAAATATGGTTTCATTTAAGGGAATTATATCTTCAATTGATAATCTTAAAAGTATAACGCTTAAAACTGGGGAAGAAGTTAGCCTCCTTGGATTTATTACAAGCGACAATACAGACTATATCAGAGTAACTCTTTGGCGTGATATAGCTGAAGAATTTTCATCTATATTATCTATTGGGACTGGTGTTATGTTGAAGAATGTAATGGTAAAATATAATACATTTTCCAATAGAAACGAAATTTCATTTCTAAAGGATTCAATTTTAGAAATTATTGATCTTAACATTAAAAATATCAAGATAGTTGAACCTACGAGTAGCAAAACTACAGGATACTTTTCAGAAGGCTATACTAAAATAAGGGATATAAATTCTCCTGGAAATTACACGATAAAGGGATTTATAGCTAAAGAGCTTAACAATATAACCCTTTACGAAGCCTGTCCAAGCTGTTGTAAAAAAATTGACAATTGCTCCTGTGACCAAAAGGAAAACACCATACATAGAATGATTTTTAACCTGATCATTGACGACGAAAGCAGTACTATGAGGATAACATTTATTGGTGATATTGCTGAAAAAATAATTGGACAAGATACAACCACCATTTTAAATATAAAAGAAACTCCGGATTATGAAAAATTTGTCGAGGGTGCATCCTCCGAGCTCTTAGGAAAGGACATAGTTGTTCGAGGAAAAGCAAAGTATAGTGATTTCAGTGATTCATATGAATTAATCGTTTATGACTATAAAGAAGTTAATATCAACGAAGAATTAGAAAAAGTCGTGTCTGAAATTAGATCCTAAAACCAATAATTTTTTTTCAAATTTCCCTAATTATAATTTTAAACATATGAAAACCAATTTTTAACACGTCTAAGCAATTAAACAAATGGTATCATAATTTTTAGAATTTGAAGTTAATTGATTTAAAATTTCGTCTATTTTTTTTCGGGAATAATCGTCTTTTTCTGTATTGAATGGCCATAATCCTATTATAATTGTTCCAATTTTTTTCACATTCCCTAATAAAAATCCAATTTTTTTTCCTTCTTTTTTAGAAAATAATACCACATAGTAACTTTCAAAAGTTTGGATATCAATGTTATTTCCTAATTTGATTACTTCTTCAATATTTCTCAAATACAATACATTCTTTACTTCTTCACTTTTTTGCTTTAGTTCTGTAATAAAAGAAGGAGGGATTATATATTTTGTATTTGTTTGAAAGTTTCTAAAAGTTAAGGTTATTTTTTCCAATTCTGATTCTTTCTTTCCACTGAATACAACCTTATAGATTGAAGCGCTCATAAGATATTTTATTAACTGTAATTTAAAAATAAAAAAAGTAAAAATCTTTTATCTAATTCCTTCTTGAATGATGATGTTTTCTTCAGGAAATCCTAGATCAATTAGGAACTTCTTCATCTTAAATCTATGATCTCCTTGAAGTTCGACTTCATTTCCTCGAACTGTCCCTCCAGATGCACATTTTTTCTTTGCTTCTGTGAGAATGTCTTTTAAATTAGCATCAATGTTTCCGTCAAAGGTAATAACGGTTACTATTCGGCCCCATTTACGGCGAGAGTTAGAAATTATAATTTGCTGCTCGTCAGCGCTTAAATTATCACAAATACATAGTTCTTTTGGAAAACTACATAATGGGCAAATATCGTCGTCTTTAATACGCTCTTTTCACAACCTTTCTTATTATGATATTTAAATATTTTAAAATTGAGTACTAAAAAATAATAGAATAAAATCTTTTAAAAATCTTTTTTATTTTTGCTAAAAAATAAATATAAATTTTGAAAGCAAGATATTATAAATAGATAAACAAAACTAATTATAAAAATAATAATGCTGAACTCTTGGATATTCAAAGTAATTGTTGCTGGTGCAGGCGGAGTTGGAAAGACAGCAATGATCACTCGCTATTGTACTGGAAAATTTGAAGAAGGATATAAAATGACGATAGGTGCGGGATTTCATTCGAAATCTGAAGTACTTGATACAGGCGAATCCGTGAAAATGCAACTCTGGGATTTTGCTGGAGAAAAGCGTTTTAGAGAACTATTACCAGACTATTGTAAAGGTGCAAGTGGGGCATTTATATGTTTTGATCTTACTGATTACGAGACCTTTAAAGAAGTTCCCGAATGGTTAAAAATTATAAGGCAAAAAGCAGGATT
>JBHLMB010000534.1:0-2984 GCA_048938565.1 Promethearchaeota archaeon
AATTACATCAAGGTTTAGAACCAACTGAACCTTTAAAATGCAAAAAATTGGTCCTGATGATTTTATATGTACAATCTGTTTCATATTCCTTAAGATATTTAATTTGAGTGGTTATTGTTAAAAATTGATGGAAAATGTTGTTAACTGAAAAAATTTTGATTGCATTATCTAAGGAATATAATGATTACTACGAAATAGGATTCAGAATTAAACATAGTTACTTTTCTCCAAATCAACATGTTGCTGCTTATCTAATGGAGGACCTAAGATTATTAAATCGCATTCAATTCAAGGATTGTTCTACTTGGCGGAAATTTATGAAATCAAGTGGTGGGGTGACAGTTTTGGATCATTCTCCTACAGGGTATATTTTTTTAGATAAAATGTTAAGAAAAATTGATTGGAGTAGAAAATCACTATTTGATTGGATTAGATTTTTTGGTAGAAAAAGATATCAACTTCAAGAGCAAGTGATTTTGACCATGAAACATGATAAAATTATCCGTAATTATCATAGAGGATATAAATTTTTGAACCCAGAACTAAGAGATGTAATCAGGGAACTTGTTCGAACCACGCTTACAAGCGGAATAATTCCTAATCAAGAAATCCAATCGTTCCTAGCACTTTGTGCAATGATGAAGAAATGGTATATTCAACATGGCCTTATTGGAAGAAAAGAATTTAGCCGTAGTTGGTTTAAAAAGTTAAGAAACTGGTTGAATGAGATAGCAAGAGAGAATATAATCGCTTACTGGCTTCAATATGCTTACCGCCAGGGGCCAGATATTCCAGTTATTTTTTTTTGATGGAGAATTAATTACATTTAGACATGTAATATTTAAAGATCATCGCCCCTGATTAATTGAAGGTTAGAATTTATTTCTTACAAATCGAGTTTTTCCAAACATTTTTCATATTACACTTATTTTTAAAATTTGTCATATTGAGAATTCATCAGTCAATTTCAAGATTCCACCAAAATAAAGAATAAAAAAAATAGATTTTTTAATTTAAATCAATCATTTCTTCTTTTTTCATTAGTTTAAACCCAGAGGTGGCACAATTACAGCCATGATTATAATTATTACAGCATTTTGCCTTAATAGTAATAATTTTAGTATTTGAGTTAAAAAATAAAAAAACTGCTAAATAGCCGTTTTTGTAAAAAAAGTATAAAAATAATTCTTGTAAGTGTTATTGCCTCTCGTTCAATCTTATTCTTGATTCAATCAGATCCCAAAAAGGACCGTTATATTCACCGGAATACTTTACATTGTCTACCGTTAGCATAAGGGCTCCTGTTGGACACGCTGAATGACAAGCTCCGCACGCTATACACTTGTCGCTATTAATCGTGAGAATAATTTCCGAATCCCATGTAATTTCCTTTTGATCGCAAGACCAAGTAATTGCGCCAAAATGACACGAGTCAGCGCAGTTCTTGCACCCTCCGGCGCATAGCTTGGTATTTATCGTCACAGATCCTTCGGTAAACGCCCTCACATCCTTACCTTCAGTTGTTTTGACGATTTTAAAATCAAGCTTTGGAAGTGCTTTTTGCTTTATTAATGAAAGCTCTTCAGTGTTAACTGTTTCTCCGTTAATGACTAAAGATAACGCATTAGCAGGGCATACATACGCACAAACTCCGCAATAAGAACATTTTTCAGGATCGTGAACATTTGGGATTAGATGGTGGCGCACCTTTTTAATGATCTGTTTAGTTGAAAACTTGATTGGTTCATCAAGTTGTTTTTTCGTAATGGCTTCCTTTGGACAAGCCCTAGCACACATGTTGCATCCTATACAGAGCTCCTTATCAAGAACAAGTTGTAGTCTTTCCTTGAGAAAATTGACATTAACCGTTTCTAAGTTGTTTTTTTTTATTCTTGAAATTTTTGGAAACATTTCTTTTTCCTCTTCTCAAGCTATTTTACTGACATTATTTTCATTGCAATGGCGTTTTGGGGGCATTCCTTGACGCATACGCCACATCCATCGCAATTTCTATCTCGGGTTTCTTCGAATATCGGGTACGCAACACCATTTTTTACGAGTATGACGGCATTTTCAGGCGTGAGTTTCCCTTTATTCTTAAGTTCGTCAAAGTTTATTGGACAGCTTACCACGCAAACATTACATCCCGTACAAAGGGTTTTATTAATTTTTAAATTATATACTTGCATACTATTACGCCTCCTAACTATTGATCTTATTTGGTCCTAATTGCTTTATAGTATGGACGAACTCTTCTGCGACTTCGGTTAATTCTGCGCCTTCTGATGCGGAAATCTGCGTGTAATACACTCGCTTGGGATTAATACCAAATTGCTCTAGATATTTATCAAGTAAAGCCATTTTCGCAAATGTCTTATAATTACCTTCGACATAATGACAATCTCCTGCGTGGCAATGAGAAACGAGTACACCGTCAGCTCCATTCATTAAAGCATCTAACACGTGCTGTGGTTCCATTCTTCCTCCACACATGACTCGCATTATGCGTAAATTAGCGGGTCTTTGCATTCTTGAAGTCCCTGCTTGATCCGCACCAGCATAAGTGCACCAGTTGCAAAAGATCGCTAATATTTTTGGATTAAATTCGCTTTCAGTCATTATAATTCAGTTTTTTAGTTTTAGCACTTTTTCCTTTTTCAGTCAATAATTTCATGAAATTGATAATATTAGTTAGTATCATTTAAAATTTAATAAAAGATTTGCCTTTAATTCTGATTTTTCTAGGATTTAAATATGAATCAAAAACAATAAAGAATTGCTTTTCTTTTTTAGAAGGTGAGATCGGTTTTTCCGTGACAATTTAGTTCCTTATTACGATCTATTGAATTTTCAAATTTTCTTAGTGAAAAGGAGAAAGTATTTCGTGCAATTTTTTGTTAGACCAAAATTGAAAATAAAGAAACTCATATAGATACCTTAATTCCTCTTTTCTCAAGGGAATCTAAAATTTTTTTCGTTTTCAC
>JBHLMB010000030.1:0-11882 GCA_048938565.1 Promethearchaeota archaeon
ACAGCGTAATAAAGTTTCGCATTTTCAGTTTTCGTGGATGAAAGAAACGATACTAGAGTGTATTTTATCCTTCCCATAGCATCGTCCATATTTGGAGGTCTTTCTGCAAATTTATAAAATGCAGATTCGAGTATTGTTTTTACTTTTTCTTGTTGCTCAAAATCGTATATAAAGTATTCCGTCCATATTGGAACAGGTCTTCCAGATTTGGCCCTTCTTTTTTTTTTCTTTTTCCCTAGTTCGGTCTCAGAAGCCTGTTTTTTGGATTTTAAATTCCACGATATCTTTTTTGCGTCTTCAGCTGACACTATTTCTAATACTATTTTATCCTGTTCGATTGGAACAACTAGTTTGAAAAAAACCTCCTCATCGTCTTCAAACATACTTTCTCGTAATTCCTTTGGAAATGTGATTCCCGTTTTGGTTTTTTTTACTATTTCTTCAAAAAACACTTCTTCTGGGGATTCATCTCGTTCCATATCATAATAAAAAACATTAATTATATTAAGACTTGTCAAATTTTTTTTATAAGGTTTACCTAGATTTATTTATAATTAGGGCTAGAACTCTTTATTTAACTTAATAATTCAAATTTATATTCATTCTCTTTATTTATTAAGAAGAGAGTTATTTTTATGGGATTATAATCCAAATCCAAGATAATCGTGCTCATCCAGTGATGTGGACTAATTCAACCCCTCGTACTTGGTAGTTTTTATCAATATAACACATAATTGAATGCCCTAAATGAGTATAAACGAGCGGAATGGGATAGGAGTCCTTATCGTCGATAAAAGTCCTTTTCACATAAATATTATGTGTTAAATCGCAAATTCTGCAGAATACAGCAATTTTTTTGATTAAATCAAGCGAATCAAAATTAGACAAAATATTTTCCATGGGTTTCCGAAATGCGTTAAATATGGAAGTCGAAACATCACTGTACGATAAGATTACATCAATTTCATAAGTCTCGTTAAATTCCTTAATTACTTGCTCAATAATGGCTTCGAGGACTTGAAATTGAATCTTCTCTGATTCTGTTGAGATTGAATAGATTAGATTGTCTTTGCGCATATATACGATTTTTGAATTTCCTCTATTTAAATGGAAAAAAATATCGTTAATTTTATTTTTTTTTATAATATTTAGGTCTAAAGAATAACTTTTAAAAGATCCTGGAGGTTTATATTCAAATAATGTGATATCACCATGACTAATGTTTATAAAACTAATATCTGATATGAAATTGACGCTCATGGTAACCAAGGGTTTAAAAGCCAAATAATTCCTATATAGTTTTCTAATAATATAAAGTTTTTAAAATATATGGTTCGGATATATTTGTTGCTATTATATACAGCAACATCATAATATAACATTTCAAGAAAAAAGCTTACAGGGAAAATATAAAATGAAAGGTATTAAATTAGATCATTTCGAAGAAAATCAACTTAATCCAGAATTTGAAACGCTTTCATTCTCGATAGTTTTAGTCCAACCGGAAACAATCGGGAACATTGGAGCTGTTGCAAGGGTCATGAAAAACTTTAATTTTAATAGGCTCGTAATCTTTAATCCTAAAGAAACAAACGACAACATCAAATCTTGCGAAACCCTAGGGCATGCTATGCACGGAAAAGATGTGCTGCTAAGAGCCAATATTTTTAGGAGCCAAGATATTAATGATCACTTTATTGATCTAAAACATTTTCTCGAAAAATTTGATTTAGTTATTGGAACCACCGCAAAAGGTAAGCATTACACGAATGTTCGAAGATTAAGTATATTTCTTGATCATTTATCATTACCCATTTCTAATAAACTATATAAAATAGCTCTATTATTTGGAAAAGAATCGAATGGATTAACAAACCAGGAAATATTGCTAGTAGATGTAATAATTAGGATTCCAACAAGCAAAGAATATCCCACGCTGAATCTATCTCATGCGTGTTCAATCATACTTTACGAAATTTTTAAAAAAATCCACAAAATCAAAATAGGAAGGGGTAAACATCCTGTCGTACTTGCCGAAAAACACGATAGGCACCTTTTATATGATTTCATCAAGGATTTAATACAAAAATTACGATTAAAAGAATATTCAGAAAAAAATATTTATTTTGCCTTCAAGAATATCCTTGAGCGAGCAATTGCATCTAAAAAAGAAATACGGCTACTCACGGGATTTTTTTCAAAATTCCATTCGATTTTAAAAAACATCAATCTTTTTGAATGAGACAATAGGCTAGTTATCCAATTTATTGTTTTTATTATAGAGTCAAACGAGAGAATTATGTTCAAGAAAAATTTAAATATCAATCATAATTATCACCTAGAAAATCTAAATATTGATTATTATGGCAGAAATAAGACAAAAATTAGTTGATCACCCTTATGTTGCATCCTTAATATTGCTTTTTTTATATTTTCCCGTTATGTTGTTTTATCAATTTTTTGCAGTAAATATCTATAGATTCGATTTCGAATATTATGAAATAACCTATTTCTTTTTCATTGGAATTCTTCCTATTTTATTTCTCATTTTTTATTGGCACTTCATTGTCCCTTTTACCATCTATCTTCCAGAGAATTGTACTATTGGAAAAGATTACAACAATGCGATACGACTCCACAAAGGAGATAATATTGGATTGAGTCTTCTTATAATGGTTGGAATTATGGTCATATACTTTCTCTTTCATTATTTAGGTGCCTTGTTATTAGGAGCCTACGATTGGCAATTTGAAAATATTTTCGACGAATATAATCCACTATCACCATTAACACTCGGTTGGTTTAATTTAATTTTAATATTAATACCGGGAATTTGGGAGGAAGTAGCCTTCCGAGGCGCTGTTTTTTCTATTTTCACTGAGAGAAAGAATATTACATTGGCAATAGCGTTAAACGGGCTTTTCTTTGGATTGGCACACTATATGAATTACCTAACTAATCCCTTTGCTGATTTTGGTTATGTTACAGTTCAAGTAATATATGCTGGTTGCTTGGGTTTATCATTGGCTTGTCTTGCTTATAAAATGGATACAATAATTCCCTGCATTATCATTCACTATGTATTTAATTGCTTCGGTACAATTTTTGTCACATCGTTTCCGAATGATTTAAATTTTGCACTTTTTGGAATCTTATTCGTGGGTGTTATTCCAACTGTAATTGTAATTTGCTCGCTCCATTTTGTCAATAGAGAGAAACCGATGTTATTATATTCAAAAAAGTAAGTTTTATTCTAGATTTATGAATGGTAAAAAAATCTTACAATTTTTTTTATTTCTTTCTTGTTTCTTTTTTAATTCTAATAAAGCAAGGATCATAAAAAGATTTGCTTAAAATATCAGCAATATAAAATAAATTACGAGGAATTAATCAGAATCATATCTTAAGAAATTAATCGTAATCTCCATTATCGTCGTTATCGTAGTCATCGTCATCGGGTTCGTCGTATTGGCTATCGTCCCAATAAGAATACCCATTTCGATCGTATTGGGGCATGTCAGATTGATAAGATTTTTTCTGGGCTTTTTTTTGAAAGGTCTTTAATGAACTTCCACAGGAACGGCAAAAATTTGAACCTTCAGGTGTTTTTCCTCCGCATTTTGGACAATACATCTTTGATTAGCTGTTTTTTCAAATTTGTCTTGATGAAAGGATATAAATCTCAATAAAAGATAAATATGAATAATTTCTCGATCGTAATCTCTTGTAAAATAACTTTCTCAGATAATATAGCAAATCAACCCAGAATCGACAAAAATAAACATAATAACAGAGATTTGAATATTAATAGCACTCTTCCAATCGGAAAGAGAAAACGAGTTAGGAATAATCGCTAATTAATATTACAAATTAGATACTTATTAATAAAAATTTTTTAAATAAAATATCTTTTCTGAAGCTGGACATATTCCGTGTAATGTTGGTCTTGGAGATTATCTTCCACGAGCTCGAAGATTAATTCGTAATATTGCCGGAACAATTCTTCGGGAAAGAGCTTCATATCGAAGATTAACTCGTTTACGAGCTTTTCGGTGAGAATTTGCGAATTGAAGTTTTGATGGCGTAGCAAGAAATTCATAACTTGTTGTTCGATTCTATTTCGAATGTGATTTTTGGCAAGGTTAAAACTAATATCGTTTATTGGATCGAAATAGTACGGAAAATTTTTGTCGTCTTGTATTTTTATAAAATGTAACATCGATATAATCTTGTTCACGCTGTAATCCAAGGCACTTGTTTCGATTCCAAATTGTTCGCAAAAATCATTTTTGGATTCATAAGCAGGAAATGCAATTGGATGGCGAGAAATGATGTAATAACCGGCAATGAAGAACTTGTATAAATTTTGGGGAATTTTCTTCGTTTTGGACAAATATCTATATATCAATGATATTACATCGATGATGAGTTCCTTGTTTATTTCATATTGTTCCAAGAATTCTTCTCCGTCTTTAATGAAATCGATAGTTATTCGACTTCTCGTGTTAATTTCTTCGGAGTTTGGTATTAATATTTCCATCATATTATTTGTTCGACCTTATCGTATCGATTTTTTCACTTTTATCACGAAGTGATATTGAGATAATATATATATATCATCGAGGATATATAAATGCATCGTTTGTGATGCATTAATGAATCGTAAAAGCATATATTTAAATAGGAACATAATATCTAGATCATAGTAATTACTATTTCAAACTAGGATCATGCCATCAAAATCTTCAGAAATGCCAAGAACAACCATCAGTCTAGACATTTTTGACGAGATGATCATTAGCATGATGGCTGAAAAGAGAAAAAAATCCAAATCTGAAGTCATCCGTTTTATCGTTGCAAAATGGGTTGAAACTAATTCTGAACTCCTTAAAGAACAATACGGCATAGACACGGAACACGTGAACAAGGAATTAGAAATCGAGAATTTGGACACCTACATTCAAGATAAAATACATCAACTGTCTGAGTTTTCAAAAACATTTGATAGCATTGATGTGAACTTATTAGCTGAAAGCTTGGATATAAGTCGTAAACGACTTGTAGACATTATTTTCAAGCATCAAGGCAAGCTCGATGTTAAACTAAAGATTAAGGGAGATCAAGTAGTAAAAGAATGATTGCTTTTAATTAGAATTATCAATCAAAATCATATAAATATCATAAATAATAATTCTTTGTTTATTCTCCTAACTTTTAAATATCAAAGCAAGCAATCAATAATATAAAAATTAATTATAGTTTGAGAACTCAACAAATTCAATATTTAATTGTTATTAAAAGATCTTTACCAGATATATTCTCAACTATACTAAACACAATAATAAAATAGAAATACACATGAGCGAGAAAATAGGGAATCATTATAAAGTAGTTTTCTTGGGAGATATTGGAGTTGGAAAGACTAGCCTTAAATATCGAATTGACAGTAGATGGTTTGAACCTCCTACTTTAGGAGCAGATATCAGAACTTTGCATTATCGATTAATTAACGAAAATATCATCGCAAATGTATCATATTGGGATTTAATACAATATGAAGAATACCAAATGAAATCTTTCTATCCTCGGTTTTTACAGAATTATTTGCAAAACTCGGCCGGTATCCTCTTAATATTTGATGTTTCAAGAAGAAGCACTTTTGATAATCTCGAGAATTGGCGACTTGAATTCGAGGAAATATCTAAAAAAAATGCGATTGGAGCGGTAATCGGAAACAAAATTGACCTTCCTAGAACAGTTGCATGCGACGAAGGTAAGAAATATGCTTCTAAGCACCATTTTTTATATTGCGAAACGTCAGCAAAGAAAAATACCAATGTAAAAGAAACCTTTGATCAATTTCTTTGTAAGATTTTCAATACTAACGAGTTTTTTTTAATTAACGATTAAGAATTTCTTATAATAACTCAAGTCCATTCTAATATATTGAATCATTCATTCTATTTTTTCTCTATTTTAAAGAGTTTTTTGACGAAATCAGGCAATACAAATCCTATATAAAATGATAATGCAGCAAAAATAAAAAGGATACGAGCAACCAAGTTTATCTCTTCTATTTCCACGAAAAATACTTCTAAAACTGCTCCAGCTATTATCATAATAAAAGCGCCCATTAGCCACTTTCCTTTTAATTGAATATTAGGATCATAAGATTTTATAGCCGTGTACGAAAAGATTATTCCCGAAATCGTGAATACCATAGTTCCTAAAAATACATAAGAATATACAAATAAGCACCACTCTGCTGAATAAGGTCCAATGCGATCACCAATTAATCTATAATCAATAAAAAAGATGATTAAAAAAACAGTTTCTATAATAATACCCCAAATTGCTATGATCCAAATGAGAAATTTCCTTAGTTTTTTTTTACCGCCTAAGACCAAATCTCCAAAAGTACGAGGCCATGTAAAAAATAATAAAACCACCAGTCCGTTATTGATAAAGAAATAGAGAGGATCTAGTAAATAATTGGTTTCTCCTCCAATTAACATCATTATAAAAGAGATCGCATCACCCCACCATACTGATGTCATGAAGATCCAAGTTAATCCAACCAAAAGTAATTGTTTATCCTTAAATTTAAGGTATTTTTGAATCATTAATACTCCCAAAAGGAGTGACATCAGAGTAAATGCTAATGTAAATGCTCCTTGGGCAAAATGTAATGAAGATATTGGGACCATTTTCTCATATTTATTCTTTCTTTTTAGAATAAAACCAATTCTATCTAATAAAATTTCTGTATATCTGAAATCAAAGTTTAGAACTTTAAAAATTTATATCCATAACGATTCTAGAGAAGTAAGCCAATTACTTTTGTCTAATATCTTGACTAATTTTAAAGGTTATTTTAAATAAGATCTTAAATTTTTTTACTCATCATAATAAATAGATTTCTCATACAGTGACACCAACAAGCAATATCAAGCAAATACTCGAACAACTTTCGTTTCCACGCGTTTCAGGAAGTAGATATGAAAAAGAAGCTTACGAATTCATTAAAAAGGAAGTAGAGAAATTAAACCTCAAGACGGAAACCCAAAAATTTACTTTTACGAGTTTTTACTCGAGAATTCTTCCGAAACTCTTCTTCTTTTTGACATTCATATTACTCTTGTCCTTTAGTTTTATCAATTACATTGCAATGATTTTATCTTCATTAGGGATGCTTGTCGTAGTGATTGCTGGAATCAATCCCCGAAAAAGTAAAATTGGAAAAAAATTTTCATCCCAAACTCTCTATACGAAAATTGACTCTAAAAATGAAAAAAGCGATCCTTATGATTTTTTGAATATCATCAATAAGGACTCAAAACATATCGTTTTAATGGCTCACTTGGATTCAAAAGGTCAAAGATTGACCATTCGTCTTAGGATCTACTCGTTTAAATTGTGGTCTTATTCTTATATATTAGGATTGATATTTATTATCATTAATAATTATGTCATCCAAAATAGCGTTGTTATCTTTTTTATAGCAATTTTTTTATTATTAAACTTATTAACGACAATCTTGGTTTTAGTAAATACGACTGATAATAAATCCCCTGGAGCCATTGATAATGGTTCTGGTGTCGTTGTTTTATATGAAATCTTATGTCATTTTTCCATTCAAGAAAACAAGCTAAATAACATCAATCTCTGGTTCGCCTTCACAGGAGCAGAAGAATGCGGTACAATGGGCGCCAGAAATCTCCTTGAAATAATGAGAAAAATAAGCAAAAAGAAGAATATAATGATCGTAAATTTCGATGGTATCGCCAAAGGGGTTGATTACTTCAGCGGTATCATCAATCCTAAGAGAAATATAGAATTATATAATCGGTTTATCGAACACGCTAAAGATCTGGATATTAATTTTGCTTACTCTAACAGGATATTTGGAATTCGATCGGACGGTCTTTACCTTAAAAATAAAGGATATGAAGGTTTTGGGTTCGGAGATTACAGTACATACAAGTATTATCACTCAAAAGACGACTCGATCGATAAAATAGATATCCGTATCTTAGAAAATCTCAGTAAATTCGTTATACGAGCGCTAGTTGAAATTGATAATGATCACATACTTTAATCAATAGAAAAAATACCTGCATTATTATTAATTAGTTAGTTAGTTTCTTCAATCATTGAAATATTCAAGTTCAACGCTATTTACGGGAATATATAATAAAGCGACGAGTCCAATCATAAATCCTACGATAAATAGTAACGCGCTTCCAGTTAATATATTCAATCGAGATTCGTTCTCTTGAAACAATTCCCTTCTCGCTTTATACATTCGAACAAACACGAGCACCAGCTTCTTTCTTTGATAAAGATGTTGCCTTTAAATTATCGATATATCATTGAATTTCGGGACAATTCTAGGCTTAATCAAGACAATCTTTCGAGTTTGGTTAATAACAAGTACATATTTATAGCAACCTCATATCTTAAAAATATCGATTCTTTTTATTTACCAAACCAAGAGCTTTATTATATCAGACTCATTGGAGATCGACAATTGAATAGATTCAATAAGATACAAAGGAAGCAAAATAATTACATTGAGAATCTCCAAAAACATATCAATTTATTGAAGGAGAATAAAAAGATCAAACAGATTTTCATTGTTATCAATAATCATTTCGAAGGATTCTCTCCCGAAACTGCAAATAAGGTGATGAAAGTTTTAAAATTAACAAATAGAAATTATATTCCACAGAAAAGATTGGAAGATTTTTTCTAATAAAAATAAAAAGTGAAAGAATGAGAAAATTCTACAACTGTTCTCTTTTTTCATCTTCTCCTATGAGAGAATAGGAAATCACGCTTTTTTGATCGACTTCCAGTTTTTCTATTAGTTCTTTATAATCATTTCGATCGGCTTGTTCCATTCTATAACACCTCCTCGTTTTTTATGAATACTATGAAGCGAACACGATTTTATCAAACGATTCCCTTTATGTCTATTATTGTTTGGAATCTATTCTGTATTTACTCGTCTCTTTCAGGCACGACAAGTTTGAACGATGTTTATCGTGAGTTTTTACCACGAAGGTTCGCAGAAAATAAGGTATTCATCAAAAGAGACGCACGCATACTTTATAGACCAATACAATTAAATGCCCAGGTAGGCATATACTTGGTTCTCGTATATTTGTGAGTGGACAGTAGCACGCACTTAAATCGTCTCTTCATTGGAGAGATTAATCAATCATATAATTTAAAATTTATGGATACAAAATCAATTAATTCATCCTATTATTGGGAGTATGGCATTATTAGGACAAGATTTTACACATTTCAAGCATTTTGAACACTTAAGGATTTCTTGTTCGTGAAATTGGATTCTTTTTTCATTATTAGTGTTTTTAGCAAGCTTGAAAAGGTTATAAAAACAAAACCCATCTTTTAGACAGGCACAACATAGCGTGCATCTTTCAGGATCGATAAAAAATCCTTTAAGCATTCCTTCTTCCAAGGATATGACTTCGATGGCGCCCCGTTCGCAAACTTCCACACATTTCAAACATCCCTGACATTGTTCATAATTAACATAACGCATCGAATTTTTAAAAAAGATTGCTTTAGGGTGGCAACTATAGAAACATTTCTGGCATCTAATACACAAGTTTGGATTAATATTGATGGGAAATAATTTCTCCTTGCTCATGTTAATGTTATTAAGCAATATTTGATTGTGAAATATAAATTTTTTAATATATTTTAACATAATTAACATATATTATAACTACCTACTAGAAAATGGGTTCATCGAGAAAGAATTTTTATGAATTTTGAATCTTTTAAAAATTCGGACTTTTATTTCTTTTTTAATCTTTCTGAGATCAAGACATCAAAATCTTTTCCATTATACATCAAGTTAAAGCCCGGTGGTTTTCAAGAACACATTGATTTGGAAATTGTACTTGAAGAGCATAAAGAAATAAAACAAGCAATTCTAATGTTGGATCGCTTCTGGATAGGAAATGAGGTATCTATTAACCCGTTTGGAAAAGACATTGCAAAAAGTTTTATTGACTTGATGTTACCTTCCAATCCTACAGTCGATTTTAAAGAATCTTTAATCACGAGTTTGTGGAACCTAAAAGGCAGTAACGAAAAAATTATATGTATTGATAAAGTTGTAGAGGCCTGGGAAAGTTCAAATGTTGAAGTTAAGCATTTTCTAGATGTGTATCGTGGCTCAATGAAAGGTTTCAAAAAAATCATGAATAAAATCGAATTAACAATGGAAAATATTAAGGATGATAATAAGGAACGACTCAAGATCACAATGCGTTTCTAAAAGTGAGCATGTATAATGATCAAATTAAAAAAGTCAAAAATTTTCATCATTCCAATATTATCGATTTTCTTTTTTATCACATCTCTATTTCTTTTTGAATTCAAATGGTGGTTGCCTAGAGAACAATTAGACTTTATTCCAGTTTTCCTCCTCATATTAACATTTATTATTTTCGAAATATTTGCGTTATTAATTAATCTAAAGATTTTAAAAAGCTCGATTACGCTTTTAAAAGAACAATTAGTTGTAAAATCTCTTCAAGAAAAAAACATTTTAATTATGTGTGTTGTTTTTCCATTGACAATGCTCTTTGAAGAAGTATTATTCAGACTATATTTCTTTACATTTGTATTTACTCATTTTGGTTTTTTTATGGCTTTTGTTTTAGGAACACTAGTATTTTCGTTTTACCATATCCATATTTGGTTCCAATTTCAAAATAAGCGAGTGCTTATTTCTTTCATATTAATATCCGCATTATTAGGAATGCTCCTTAACATTACTTTATTAAATCTTGGACTGATAGCTTGCATTTTCGTTCATGGAATACTCGTCCTGGGATTGTTTTACGACATACACTTGAGAATTAATCATAACTATCAGAATTTATATTAGAACTTCTGAAAAAACAATTCATCGAATATTTAGAAACTACCAATAATTATATACAAAGAAGGCTATTAAGTAGCTAACTATAAAGAAATAGATTGAAATCCTAATGACACCAAAAGATATAGAATGGAAAGAAAGTTTAATCAAGAGCATAATTTATAGAGGAATTACTCTAATAATTGGTACTTTAACGACTTACCTTCTCACGGGAAGCATTGCATTAGCCACAGGGATTGCTTTCTTGACGGAAGGAGTACAAGCCGTGAATTATTTCGTATATGAATTAGCATGGAGTAACCTAACGAGAAAAAGACTTGAAAAACAGATAATTGAAAAAATTAAACACAAGGAAATAGACTTGAAGTTAGACTACTCTTCAGTTCAAGAATTAGCGTATCAATTATCCCAAATTGATACCTTCATTCCTGACTTATACTTAACAATAACCAAGATTTTTAAAAACATGTTGAATAACGAAGATTTAGACGAAATTCACGAAGAAATTGAAAGATATAAAGAACATTTCAAACGAGTACATTCGGGAAGGAAAATGTTCTTTCTAAAAGAAAAGGAATAATTAGGATTCAAATAAAATCTCTTTTTAAGCATGGCTAATTAATTATTAACCAGAATGATAAAAAATAAAATCCTGCTGGTAGGAATCGATCAAGAATTAGCAAATCTCATAAAAAAAACTCTAAAATTAAACGACTGGGAATGTGTTATTTGCGCCAATTTAGAAAAGATACTTAAAATACTAGAAACCGAATACGATAGAATAGCTTGCTTTTTAATTAATTCGAGAGTATCTGGAGGTCTAGGATACGATATCATAAAAGAAGTAAAAGAGATTGAGAAATATCAAAAAATACCGGCATACACTTTAAATAATATTAAAAATCAAGATTTTTTCATTCGTGAAATACCTCGTCGCAATATTCCTGTAGGTCCA
>JBHLMB010000535.1:0-2967 GCA_048938565.1 Promethearchaeota archaeon
TTACAATATCAAAATAGTGAAAATCGTCTTTGTTTTTCTTCGCAACATATGCGCAGACATGTTTTTTATTTATTGGTTTTAATTCCAGTACTTCCATTTTAATACACCTCACAAACTTGATTCAATAAAAGAATCGTCTTTCTGAGTTACAAAAGCTTAATTCGAAATTTATAAAATATGACAATAAAATTTTTAGCAGGTTTGACAAGAAGTTTTATCAAAATAACAATTTTAACAACTGCTTTTTTAGAGAAAATGTTCTAAATACCACTAAAAGTAGTAGAATAACCTTCATACATATTCCTAGATTAGCGAACAATATTCGGTTAAAAGCGAAATCTTTATATAATGTTTAATATCTACCATTATTTGTGAATGATATTCAAAAAAAAAAAATTTAAAGATGAAAATAACATAAATCGAAAGTGCAAAAATGGACATATATTCGGTATTATCCCATAAGTTCAGAAGAAAGATATTATTACTCCTTGATAAAGAAGGTTATATTCTCTATACTGATTTAATGAATAAATTAGGATTAGAACAAACAGGAAAATTGAATTTTCATCTTAGAAAGCTTGGATCTCTTATAAATAAAAAAAAAAAAAAATTATTTTTTAACAGAGGACGGGAAGCGCATCTTAAAGATATTAAATATCAATAAACGGATTTTATCAGGAGAAGAAATTGATTATTTAAATTCTAAAGGAAGCGAAATCAACCGCGTTGGAGTAATTATTTGTACTTGCAGTACCGAAATTTCTCATATAATTGATATATCTGCTTTAGAAAAATATGTTGCAAAATTAAGAAATGTAGTAACAATAAAAATTTTCGAAAACCTTTGCCAGGAAAAAAATTTTGAAAGAATCTCTAATTGGGTAAAAGATAATTTTCTGAACAAAGTAGTAATTGCCGCCTGTTCTCCAAAAACACATCAACATATTTTTGAAAGAATATTAGAAAGAATAATCGATAAAAGCAATATTGAAATTGCTAATATAAGAGAGCAATGTTGTTGGGTACACCAATCTACAAACGGACATCACATTGATCAATCAATAGTTTTAAAAAAAGCCCAACTTCTCATTGAGGCCGCTGTGGAAAGGATACTTTTACAAAAAGAAGTAAAAATAAAAAGAGTTGAAATTGAAAAAAGTTGCGCTATTTTAGGAGGAGGGATTGCAGGAATGACAGTAGCTCTTGATCTTGCGAGATCAGGTATTAAAGTATATTTAATAGAAAAATCACCGACTTTGGGAGGGAAAGTAGCAAGATGGCACCGAGTTTATGGCGTGGGGGATTGCTCTATTTGTTTTATATCGGAATTAATAGGGGAAATTGTTAAATCAAAAAATATTCATATTTTAACAAATACGGAGATCGAAAGCGTATCTGGTGAAGTTGGTAACTTTACAATAAATTTAGTCAAGAAACCCAGATTTGTTGACGAGAAAAAGTGTACAGGATGTAAACAGTGTATTGAAGTATGTGGTATAGAAAAATTAAATCAATATGAATTCAATTTAGTTAAAAGAAAAGTCATTTATTTACCATTTCAAAACTGTTATCCATATGTTCCTCTTATTCAGGAAGAAGATATCAATGATTGTTTAAATTGTAGAATTTGTGAGCGCGCGTGCTTAAATAAAGCTATAGATTTAAATCAAAGACAAGAAAAGATTCAAATTAAAGTAGGGGCAAAAGTAATAGCTATAGGTGCAGATATCTTCTCAGATTTAAAAAAGTACAATTACGATCCTAATAACAATATCATTACTTCAGCCGAATTAGAGAGAATGTTATCTTCAGATGGTGTGACACAGGGAAGAATACTTAAAACTTCCGATTTCAAATATCCAAAAACTATTTCAATTATTCTAAGTATTGGCCCAGAATATTCTCAATATGATCTTACAATATCAATTGCTCAAAAATATTTAACTTGTATAAAAACAAAAGATCCAGAATGTATACTAAACTTTTTTTATGAAATGAGCAATACGACTAATGGTGAGGGTTCTATTCTAAAATATACAGATCCTAGGTTTCATTATGTAAAAAACCTAAGTATTGTTAAAAATGGAAATAAAAATATCATTATAGCTGATTCAGAAGAATTCGAAAGTGATTTAATCGTACTTGAGACTAATTTAGTTCCTAATAAAGATTTGAAATCTTTAAGAAAAACAATGGACTTTACACTTAATGATTTTGGATTTATGAGCGAAGATACTTTAGCCTCAGGAATTTATGGTGCGGGAACTATTCTGGGACCTTTAAATTATCACCAAACTATAAATTCAGCAAATAAAGTTGCTCTTAACATAATATCGCTCTTTTCAAACGATTATATCCTTGCGGAATTCACGGGAATCGAAATTGACGAAAATTTATGTGGATTATGCGGTCTTTGTGTGAAGGCTTGTCCATATAACGCATTATCCATTGAGAAAGAAAAAATATCAATTGATAAATTTAAATGTAAAGGATGTGGGACTTGCGTAAGTGTGTGCCCTACCGATGCGATAGATATGAATATTGATACTACCGATAAAATCTTAATAAATATCGAATATTTATCTAAGTTCGAAGTAAAACCAAAAATATTAGCATTTTGTTGTCGCTCTTGTGGATACGCTGCAGCAGACGATGCGGGTCTTAAAAAATTATTTTATAATCCCAATATCTTTATAATTCAAGTTCCTTGTACTGGTCGCATTGACACTAACTTTATATTAAAATCCTTAGAATATGGATTCGATGGAGTGTTAATTGTTGGCTGTAGAAAAGACGCTTGTAGATATATAGATGGAACTCAAAAAATTCAAAAAAAAATAGCTATATTACGAAAAATATCTGCCATCCCACAATACACTGATTTTTTCCCGTTACCGATTGAGTCACTGCAAAATAACAAACGGTATGTAAATGATAAAAAGGTAACCGATCACTATGCGATTATTC
>JBHLMB010000536.1:0-2965 GCA_048938565.1 Promethearchaeota archaeon
TAGTTGATATTACTGATAGAGAATATATCAAATTAGGGGAGCAATCGGAATTACTGGAGATTACAGGAGACGGTACGATACTTACGAGAAATACCTCGCAATCAAGTCGATTGTGGAATTGTACAAACGATTTGCAGGAGATCGTAAACACGAATATTCCTAATAAGGTCTTAAATGTTGGGGCTTTAAATCCAGGGCAAGATCACAAGCAAGACTACCACATTCAGAATTTGCAGGAACCGTGCTTGAAAGTGGTAGAGATCTTTGATACCGAAAGAAACACGGGACAAACTGTAAATAATGCCTTCCTCCATAAGTATTCAAATAAATGCAAGATTACATTGACATTTACTAATACTCTCGGCACGCCCATTTCGGACATTAAGGCAAAAAGAGAAATGCCAGCAATGCTTAAAGAGATCGAAATTAATCCACCGATTACAGGAAAGGCAAACTTGACCGACATTGATGGAAATCGCTTCTTGGTATGGGAATTAGGATCTATAGATGGAAATCAAACGACTGAACTTCAAGTCATTTGCACGGTGAATATGGAAGAAGAGACAAAACAATCCTTGGGTGCCCTTAATGTGACTTATGTAGCTCATAATCATCAGATTACGATGGTCAAGCCAGAAGTCAGGAGCATCACCGATTCCATGAGTGGAGTTTCTCGAGACGAAGGATCGAATCCAGGAACCTGGGATTGTAATGTCGAGTTCATAAACGACTCGGAATTTAATGTTAGGCTCGAAGACGTTAAAGTCGATCATCAAATTGCTACTGGCAAGGAAACCGTGGTGTCTCAATCTCCAAATCAAGAAATAGGTCCTCAAGGATCTTGGGACTATGATTTTAACCTGGAAACGCCTAATGTTCCCGAATTGGAATCTTCAATAATCTTCACGGCTCTTTTTGGGATTATAACTCGCGTCATTGGAGAAATCAATAAAGAATCCACGATTTATGATGTACTTGCTGCTGAAATCCATAAGGCAATTATCCCTCCTGAAGTTGGAGCATACGCCAATACTGACATGAAAATTGAAAATACAATTCCTAATACGGGTACTGCCAACCTGGATACTCTCTTTATCGAAGACGAAATACCAAAAGATTTTATTCCTCCCAAGGTTGATCAGATTACCTTGACGGTAATGAATCCAAGCGGTTCAATTGAAATTCAAAATAGGGAAGAATTCATTGATAAAATCTTCATCCAACCTGACGACATCAGTCCAGAATCGCCTCACAAGATTACATTGTCTCTTAAAGACTTGAAAGACCAATTACCTCCACAGTCTTCACTAGTAATGAGTTATCCACTTCTTGCAAAAAATCCGAAACCAGAAGTCAGGTACAATACACCGGTTCAGGTACTAGTGAACACTCCTAGAAAAGGAGCGGAATTGCTCAGAAAGCCTCCCGAGGAGCCCGTTGTTCAAATAAAATACATTCAAAGGAAACTCAAAACCCTCAAGAGCATCAAACCAGGAATAAATGAAGGTGAGTTTAATATCACGGTACGAGTACAAAACAAAGGAGATGTTGAATTGGAAAACTTGGTAATAAAGGACAAGATACCTCCAGGATTCTCTCTTACGGAATTTCACCCTCCCGCGGGAACTACCCACGTGAAAGAGGCCGTGGAAGCAGAATCAGAGCTCCAATTGAAAATGGAATTGCTTAAAGGCAACGAAACGCTCATCATTAATTACAAGTGTACAGGTTCGGGAGATTATCCCCGTTCAGAGCCAATCGTTAATGTGCTAGGAAGGGGTGGTGCGGCAGTAGCTAGCGGCCCCACTTCGGCAGGTGCCTCTGAAGCGGCCCCAGAAACGGAATTAGGAATGAAAAAATCGTCGGAAGTCCAGGAGATCTTTTCAGGAATATATAAGAAGCTTGATTCTGCACCAACAGTCTCAGAATTTGCAGCTGCATTAGAGCAAGTAAGAGACGAGATTCCTCCTGGACCAGTTCGCCATCAATATAGCGCATTCGTGCGTGAATTGCAAAATATGGAAGATCAGAAGAAAGTAATCGTTGGTTCGCTTCAAGATCAATATAAAGCAAAACTCAAGGATTTTCAAAGTACATTTCATTAAATAGCTTTTTTTTAACCTTTATTCTTTTTTATTTTAATAATGAACAATTTGAATATGGAATTAGTTTCATAAAATCTTTTAGAAGTATTAAATGCAAGTGATAGTGAATAAGGTTTAAAAAAATAAGGTTAGGATTTAAGCCCATTCATTTCCGCATTTTTTACAAACATTCTTTTTAGCATATATCTTAATATTGTTTATGTAACTCAGGACTTTTGATTTATCGTTTACAACCTTGATATCCCTTCCAATAGCACCACATTTTGAGCAAGTCTTCCTTTCTTCTCCTGAAAAATCCGTAGTCCTTGCTTCTGGTTTTAAAGCGTATATTTCAGTGTTGAGCTCCTCGATTGCTTTATTCTTTTCTTCAATAGTTTGTTTCAAAGAACTGACTTCTTCTGTATTTTTTGTAGCAGTATTCTTAAGGTCTTCAATAATATCGTTTGAATCGTTTAATTGCGTTTTTAATTCGTTAATCTCATTCTCTAAATCCGAAATTTTGCTATTTGATTCATCTAATTGGCTTTTCAAACCTTCTATTTCTACTTTAAGATTGTTAAAAGTCTTTTCCGAACCCTGGGAGGACTTTTTAGCTTTTTCCAGCTCATTTTTAGCGGAATTCAATAGCGCGGTTGTTTTATCCAATTCTGTCTTGGTCGCTTCGAGTTCACTAGCGATCTTGTCTCGCTCCGACATAACCGTGTTGGTCTTATCCTTACTTTCCTCTAGATCTGTTTTAGCAGAGTTTAAATCACTCCTAGCTTTCTCTAATTCGTCTTTTAGCATCCCAAGATCAAGATTAACAGAACCTAATTCTGCTGTAGTGGAGTTGAGCTTTTCTTTAGTTTTTTTTAATTCTA
>JBHLMB010000031.1:0-11823 GCA_048938565.1 Promethearchaeota archaeon
TGTAGTTCATTTATCCATTATTAGAATATTGATACAATACTAGATCGTTGGTATCAAGTGTTGGGTATTAAATCTGAAATTTATAATCCAAAATCAATTAATCTATCAAAAATCTAAAAATATCGGAAATTTCGCATCAAGATATTTCTCGCACAGAAAATCTGGATAATTTGACTAATCTAGATTCGAGATATATTTATTGTAATTAATAAAAAAGAAAGAAAAAATCATTGAGAAATTCCTTAAGATATAACAGTTTTTTCTTCTTGAGGAACTTCGTCGATCTTAAAGCGCCTGTATTCGTCCCTAATCTCGAAATAATCCACTGTTACCATGCTATGGCCCGCATGAACCTTCTCGAACACTTTTATCCTGTTTTGGCTTACTGGATTATTCGCGTGAATTACAGCGTATGTCTTGCATTTAGTGCATGCTCTTGCTCTCATTTACATGTATCCCCATTATTAAAATATTGATACAATACTATATCGCTAGTATCAGGTATTATATAGTAAATCTGAAATATAAAATTTCTCTAAATAAAAAATAAACTCTAAAAATATTTATAGATAACATTATTGAATGCAATTTAGTTAAAATTGATAAATGGGATGTTTTAGAGAAGATTAAGGCCCCTTTATGAAATTCTATTATTTAATCATTTGATTATCAAATCTAGTTCGAGATGGTTATTTTTTGCTTCTTCTTTTACGAGACAATACTCGGCAATGCAGCTAATACACATGTTCTCTTCGTTCAAGCCTATGGCGTCGAAAAAAAACTCGATTGTTTGATATTTTAACGAATCTGCTCCTATATATTTTCTCATCTCTTCGTTAAAGTTATCGTAATTTTGGATTTTTGCGTGAGATGCAATTAATAAGGATTTGTTTGCAAAACTTCCTTTTGTTTCACATTTGTTGATGATTGGAGGGCAACTAATCCGGACATTAACTGATCTTGCTCCAGCTCCTCTCAACATGGAAATTATTTTTTTTAAAGTGTTCCCCGAAAGAATTGAATCATCAATAAGCACGATGTCTTTATTGTTTACGACTGCTTGAATGGGATTTAACTTGTCCTTAATTTGGCTTTTTATCTTCCACTTATACCTGTTTTTCATGAGTCCTTCCTGATATGTGATTCCCGACTCCCATGAATATCCCATCGCTGCGCTTCTTCCTGAATCGGGAATTGGCACTACAATTGCATCGTCCAAGCTGATATCATCGACCTTTGCTAGATTCCTTCCAAGCTTGTATCGAATCTTGGCCACGGATAATCCTTCCAGTACCGAATCTGGTCGAGCTCTATTAACATACTCGAAGTGGCAAATTCCTCCTCTTTGTTGGTCCAATACTTGAAACTCTTGAGTTCCACTGATTGGACTTATTTCAATCAATTCTCCTGGCTTTACATCCCTTAAGTCCAAGCAACCCATGATGTCTAAAGCGCTCGATTCCGAAGCAACCAAATAAAATGTTCTTTGAGAGTTTCCAAGAATTCCATAGCATAATGGTGTATACCCTACTGGATCTCTAAATGCGAATAGAACACCATTGTTTGTCAAAACAACAGATGAAAACGCTCCTTTTAAAGTTTTCATTGTCTTTTCCAAAGTTAATCTGATGTCTTTATCGTTTATCTTATAGAATAATTCGATTAACGCTGCTATTAACTCAATATGGGAATTTCCCGAGAAAATAACGCCCAGCCCTTCTAAATCTTCCCGTAATTCTTTATAGTTGTTCAAGGCACCGTCCATTGCAATAGAAAACTCTAAATTTTGCGATTTATGATAATATGGATGAATATCCTCTTTTTGGGTGATCTTAAAGTTGTCATTACTCACATGTCCAATACCAACATTTCCAGTAAAAGTACTCAGTAATTTTGGATTCAGGACTCTTGAAACAAGTCCCCTATCCTTGGATGTCACTATTTTTCCTTCACATTGGGTGGTTGAAATGCCACACGACCTTTGTCCTCTATGCTGAAGGGCCATAAGCCCTGGATAAATCATCCCCGCAACAGAATACAAGAAATCGTTGCAAGAAATTCCGAAAATACCACACATATTTATCTTTATATCTCCATTAAGTTTGGAATGGTTGATTCGTGTAATTCTTTTAACTTTTTCACATCGAGCGAAATTTTCTCGCTCTTTAATCCTGTAATAATTATTTGAGGAGTACTACTTAAAACTCCAATTTTTTTGACAGGCACTTGCTTTTCTCGAGCAACTTCCATTACTTTATCGAAATCCGCTGGATTAATCCCTACGATAAATCGTCCCGCAGATTCGCTAAACAAGTATTTATCGTCCCTTAAACTATTAATATTGCTTTCGGAAAGATCAAGTTCAACGCCCAGGTTGTTTTTAAAACACATTTCAGCAATCGTAATGATAAATCCGCCTTTATTTACGTCGTGGTTTGCTTTGATTAATTTTTTATCGTATAATTCCAAGAGAAAATCCCACGTCGCCCTAATCTCATTTTCGTCAACTTTTGGAGGGATTCCTCCCTCCATATCGTATATAACAGAGTTATATTCAGAACCGCCTAATTCTTCTTTAGTCTCTCCTATTAACAAAACGTGATTTCCCGCTTTTTTGAAAGGCAATGTCACGATTTTTTCTTGCCCTTCGATGATTCCCACTATCATCATTACGGGTGCAGGCTTTATTACCGTGTCTGATACTTCGTCTTCGTTGTATAAAGATACATTTCCCCCAACAATGGGTATTTTTAATACTCTACAGAAATCGTTCATTCCATCAACTGCCCTTGAGAAATACCAGTACGACACGGCTTTTTCGGGATTTCCAAAATTGCAGCAATTTACCATTGCCAAAGGTTTTGCTCCGCTTGCGATGACATTTCCACAGACTTCAACGAGAGCTGCCTTCGCTCCTTCGTAAGGATCAAGGAAGCAATGTTTTGAATTAGTACCCACGCTTGCTGATAAGAATTTATTCGTACCGATGATTCGTAAAACTCCTGAATCTCCTTCTCCACATTTCACAATTGACCTCACGCCCACCTCGTGATCGTATTGTCGATATACCCATTCCTTACTGCATATATTTTCGGACGCAATTAATTCATAAATAATATCATTTAAGCTTGATGTGGGCTCGGGTGTTTGTTGTGATAATAACTCGTCCAGATATTCTGGACGCTTTTCTTCTCTTATAATGGGGGGTGCGTCAGATAAAGCAGTTGCTGGCAAGTTAACAACGAGATCATCTCCTTCTTTTACTTTTAAAACTTTTGAATCGTCAGTCCTTCCAATCACGGCATGAGGCATTTCGTATTTTTGAAAAACTTCCAAGATCGTGTCAAGTCCTTCAGGTTTAACAATGAAAGCCATTCGTTCTTGCGATTCTGAAAGCATTATCTCGAAAGAATTCATTCCCGGCTCCCTTGTAAATATTTTTCGCATGTCAATCAAGGCACCCGTGCCTCCATCGCCGGTTAACTCGCTCAGGGCACACGAAAGACCTCCTCCGCCTAAATCTTTCAACCCCCTGACGTAACCTGTCTTTATGGCTTCAATTGTGGCCTCTATTATCATTTTTTTCGTGAAGGGATCCCCAATTTGGACGGCAGGTCTATCGGCCTCAGACATTTCCGTTAATGTTCGTGAGGCAAATGTTACTCCATGAATTCCGTCCCTGCCCGTAGAACCACCCATTAAGATGACATAATCCCCGGGATTGAACGCTTTGCTGGGGGCGTGCTTGAAATCTTCTATGGTTCCTAATCCAATACAAGCCACATTAACCAAGCAATTGCTTTCAAAACTCTTGTCGAATTCTACTTCGCCTCCAATTGTAGGAATGCCCGTACAATTTCCATAATCGGCAATCCCTTTTACGACATATTTGAATAACCACTGGGAGTGTGGATTGTTTTTTAAAGGTCCAAACCGTAGTGGATCGAACAATGCTATGGGACGTACTCCCATGCATAAAATATCCCTTATTATTCCTCCAATTCCCGTTGCGGCACCGTGATAGGGTTCGATCGCTGAGGGGTGATTATGGGATTCGATCCTGAACGCCAAGCAATAGCCATCTCCTATATTTATGACTCCAGCGTCTTGTCCTGGACCTGCTAAAACATAGCCGTAATTGTCTTCAGCGTTTTCAAAAATTTTAAGTTTAGGACGAGATGATTTATAAGAGCAATGCTCTGAATGCATTACATCGAACATGCCCCATTCAGTCAAGGATGGTGATCTTTGCAATAAATCGCGGATTTGCTTGATTTCGCCTTCAGTTAAATCTACTGATAATTCGTCTCCTTTGTATTCTACCTTAGGCATTAGGATCCCCTCTTTTTGATAAATTCAATCATGGATTCAAAGAATTCCTTTCCGTGAGTACTTCCCGTGGGGCTAAGTATTGTTTCTGACGCGCGCTCCGGGTGTGGCATGAGGCCTATGCAATTCTGTTCGAGGTTGCATACTCCCGCAATGCTTGCCAAGGATCCATTTGGGTTAGAATCCTTAGTGATCTCTCCGTTCTTATTAGTATACCGGAATACGATTTGATCGTTCTCCTCTAATTCTTTAAGATTTTCCGTGAAATATCTCCCTTCGCCGTGTGCGATGGGAATGTCTAACACCGAATTGAGTTGCATCTTGTTTGTGAAGGCTGTCTTAGTGTTTTCTACCCTTATATTTACCCACTTGCATATGAACTTAAGTGATTCGTTCCCAAGCAGGGCTCCTGGAAGAAATTGAGCTTCAGTTAATATTTGAAATCCGTTACATATGCCTATTATGGGTCTTCCATCCTTTAGCATCACTTTCGCCTCTTCTATTGCAGGACTATGAGCGGCAATAATACCGGATCTGAGATAATCTCCAAACGAAAATCCTCCAGGCAATATGCACCCATCGAACTCAGATTCCTTGAACTGATTATGCCATGCTAAATGCGTCTCTATACCAATAACATTATTGAGCACGTGCATGGTATCAAGATCGCAGTTCGACCCTGGAAATTGGATACAAGCAATTTTTATTGTCATGGTGGTTGGTAATTATTTTTTTGATACCTTTAAAATGGTGAGATTTTGCGTTACAGGATTAAATATTCGAAGATCGTTGCATATCTTATCGACTATCTTTCTTGCCTCGTTCTCGTCAGGTGCTTTAAGGGAAAATCTTAAATATTGGCCCGATCTAACATTTGAAACCATGTCAAATCCTTTTTTTGCTAATAAGTCTTTTTGAATGACAGTTCCAACTGGATCTCTTGCAGCGGGTTTGAGCGTAATCACTACTTCAACTATGAACTCTAAATCCATATCCCTTTCCATAATTATTTTAATGTACGGTCGGTTTAAATTGTTTTTATTAATTCGCTGATATTTCATACTATTTATGAAGAGTTAGGAAACATCTTTTTTTTTTTAATAAAATTAATAGGAATATTTAAGTAGGTTAAATTTAAAAATGACAAAAACAATTCCTTTATCAAGAATGATTGTTCAGAACGAATTCGAGGTCAACGACGAGATAACGCTCAAGCTGGAAAACGGAAGAACGATTCTATATGTGGACGGCAAAGAATTCCTTCAATGCAAGCACCTTGTTATCAAAGGCTCGTTAAACGAGCTTTCAAAGGTGGAGGTCAATTCGATTGATGACATCGAGAACCTCGACCTCGAATACTCGACCGAAGTAGATATCACGGCGGCGGAGGAGTTCTGGGGTCATTGCTCGAACCTGCAAGCGTGGGCAGAACACGGATTCGACAGCAGGCTTCTTCATTCCAATATGTCGTTCCCGTTGCTGAAGGAACTCGCCGATGTTAACCCGAGCAAGTATGAAACATTTTTCAAAGAAGAGATTTGTCGACGAATGATCGAAGGAAATCCATCGACGGTCTATTTTTTGTACGAGGAAGGATATATCGATCGCCTCACCAGAGACGAATTTTGGAGCGCTTTTGACTTTGAAGTGCAACCACTTATTGAAATCGAACGGCGCATCAATGAAATCTCGAGTGAGCCGATTTACTTCAAGCATACGACTCGTACCGAAGATGTAGCTCCAATAACAAGAGAAAAGAACGACACATATTTTCAATTGGACGGAAAGACGATAACAGCCTTGAGTCTTAACGAGCTCGAAACATTAGACGATTCGCTCTTGGTGTTCATTCTTGAGAGATTAAAAAAATATCTTAAAATAAGAGCCTTAAACATATATGGATGCGAAAAAATTGAATCCCTACCCAAAGAAATTGGTGGATTAAAAAACCTGAAGTGGTTATACTTGGAAAACAACTGTATTACTTCTTTACCTGATACAATTGGCAAGCTTAAACAATTAGAGGAATTATATCTAGCGAATAATAAGTTATCTTCCCTCCCTGAAGGATTTTCGGCGCTTTATTCCTTAGAATTTCTCGACTTAAGTTTAAGAACTTTGGAGAACGAGGGTGCGATCTTAGAAATTTGAAAAATATCTCACTGAAAAACAATGAAATAAATAAAATACATCCAAGATTTGGAAAATTGAAAAAACTATCTATTTTACATATCGAGGGAAACGCCCTTGAAGGTGTTCCTGATTTTATGCAAAATATGACTAATTTAAAAAAAATTTATAAATAAATTGAATTTATAGCTAAAATCTGAAATATTTTATCGCGGAAGCTAATAAGGACGGAGATCTAAATAAGGCGTAAAAATCCGAGAAACTAATGCCTGAGCTAGTACCTACACTGACAATGTTATACTTATTTAATATTTCCATTAATTCTTGATATAAACCCAAGAACAATATCTCGTCCTTCCAAATCAATCCTCCAGGGTGTCTCCCTGCATTGTACGACACATCTAAATATGCTTTAAATTCTCTTGGTATTATTCCTCCAAATAAGTCGAATATGAACGAACATTGCCTATTTGAATCCTCATCTGGATTAATGACAGTAACATCTTCAACAACTCTTACTACAAAACCCGCTTGTTTTACTAATAACAATCCTAAGAATTCTGGCAAAAGCTGCTCAAACGAGGTAGGATCGTTAGGATCAAAAACAAAACCTATATCCCTCGTTGTTTGAGCGCCATAAGGTTTCCACTCACTCAATAGTCCTTGAATGCTCTCGAGTCTGTCACTAATTCCGTAGTAACCCGTTTTCGCACTTATTCCCCAACCATTCTTATAAGGAGTAAACGGATATAATACAATTTTTTTATTCGTTCCTTGAGTTAATTCTTGAGCCATTCGTTCTACAAAACCTAACAAATCAATGATAAGATCTTGCAAATAATTAATATTTCTAATAGCAATATCATTTGAACTATCTGCAAATCTAAATTTTGAAAGAGGTATGGCAAACTCATTCAAATAATTCGCAAAAAAGGCATCGAAATCTTTCCTGTCAAGAATTATTCTAACATTTTGCAGTCCTACTTTAAATTCAAAGGGATAATTTCCACGAGCTCCCAACCATTCGTAAAATTCCAGTCTAAATTTAATTGCTTTATCGCCAGCAGATGTATGAAGCATTGTTCCTAACTCTCTTAACACATAAGCATATTTAGATCTCGATTTAATCTTAGTTAATACTGCCATTTGCAATTTTTTATAACATAAACTCAGCGAATCAAGTTCACTGTTATCTGATTCAGGATTTTTATAGCTTGCTCTGCTAAAAATAAATTGCGCCAAGAGATTGTTCAATTTATCATAATCGCGAAATTCTATTGATAAGGGACTGACATATTGAGGTGCCCATAGGGCGTTGGAGACTCCTTCTATTTTAGTTTTAGAACTGATTAATGTGTATTCGCTGAAGAACTCGCTTAGGTAATAACTTTTGAGCTGATTAGGTAATAATAAATATGATGTATAGCCTGGATACAATTCTGTATGCCCTCCTGTATCTTTTATTCTTCCGGTATATAATTGAAAATCTATTTTTCTATGTTTACTAATAACATTGTAATATTGATTCCAAACACTTGCAATAAAAACAATGTGACCATTTTTTGGGAAGATATTACCCCTATATAATTGTAAGAATCCAAACCTACCTATTAAATAAGATAAAATTTTAACGATATTATCAACAATTGCTATATCATCATTCGAGTAATCGCTTCCAGCACTAAAACCGTTCTCAAATTGAGTCAAAATATTTTCTCCCTCATTATTAAATAAAACTTGATGGATCTTCGCTTCAGCCTCATCGCTTAGGCTGAAATCTCCTGACTCAAAGTTGCTCAGCAGCGCAAACCATTTCGTGAATAATTCTTTTTCAGTTGTTCCTCTAAATCCGATATTTGGTATGATATATCGAAGATAATTAGAGTCTTTATCTTGACGTAAACCAATGGAAAATAATTCGTATACGAAATTATCCTGATCCCATTGGATAGCGTCAATACCAGGGAAAACATCAGGAATGGGCTTCGATAGTAATTTCTTAATAATTCTTTCTAAAGAATCGAATCCTATAGCGTCATTAATTTTCTCAAGTATGCTGTTGCTCATTAATAAGTAGCTTGGGGTTTGCTTCACATTTATCCGTAAGTCTACCAATGTCTTGACAGTGTCAAAAAATTCCCTTGCTTCGACGGTCTCTTGGCTTTCGGGATCGTAATCGGGATTCAAAAATCGGTTCGGATCGATTCTTATCCTGTAATTCTTGGAGCCCTTGAAGTGGTCGTCGTAAGGGGCAACGCTCACGATCTCATCATTGACTTCTTGAAGGAGCGCAACGAATCTCGTCCCCAAAGAGTAAGAAATCGTGCGATAATACTCAAGGGAGATCACGGGCACGGTTCCGCCTTGCCATCTCGAATATTCTCGAGTCAAGACCATCCTGTCCCTGTACGCTTCAAACCATATTTCGCCCCGATCAATTAACCTGCCATCGACCAACTTGAATCGTCCTTCGAGCGTCCTGCCGTCGGGAGCGTTCAAGGGCACGCATCGATGGACGAGGTTAGCTGACACGTCGTAATATCCTTCCCGAATGTCCGTTCCAAGCATTCGATTTATATCCCTAAAATCATCGTTCACCAGGGCATTAGCGATGAGTCCCATCCGGTTATTATCGCCGTGATCGTGAACGACCATCCACGTGGGCTTTATATTCAGGCTCATCATCGCAGTGAACGCTTGCCTTCCCTTCTCAGTATTTAGATCGAGCTTCACGTAGCTATTATCCTTCACGACGAGCAGGAAGGCGTCAGTCGGAAGGTCGTCAATTGTTAATTCCTTGTTTGACGCAAAATAGAACCCGATGTCAACGGCCCAATTGATCTCGAAGCACGTGCCGTCCGCGCTTTCCCTGAGCACCTCGCTCATGACCTTGCGATCGGTAAAGATCTTTCTAATTTCGTCGTAAATGTCAAGCGAATTGCTCAACCCGATGTCTTCTACTATCGACAAGATTGCGTCGGGCGATGGAAGCCACGATTGCGTCCCCAGGAAGTAAGTATTTACCAGCGACAGGGCCTCGTCTCTCGTCGAATATCGGTCGGAATACATCCTCAGGAGCTGGTTAAGCTTCCGAGTCACGACGGTCTTTATGGTAGGATCGAGGGGAAACTTGAGCTTGTCTTTCGTCAATTTCGTGCTGAGATGCCGTACCAATTCGGGACTTATCATTCTGAACTTGTTCCCATAATTTGCGGCCCATGTCTCCTCCTTTACCTGATTGTCGTCATAGTCAGGATCCGAAGCGCCCGTCCACACGCTTCTCGACTCTTGCTTTCGAGCAATCGATAATCTTCCAAAAACGCCTTGTTTCCAATCTTTCAAGTGAACCAGCAATGCCATTTGGAGTGTCGAAAGCTCGTCTGCTGCAAGGTTAGGCCCCTCTCCTGTATTAAGGATTGTGGAATATTTGGAATGAAAAGATTGAATGGCCTCGGGAAAAATCGCAACCAACAAGTCGAACATCCTTCGATCGCTTTCTATGGTCTCCAATCGAAGGCCACTCGCCTTGGGCTGAAGAATCCTCAATAATTCGCTTCTAAAACGGGAGTTTCCGTCAAAAACTTGTTGCCAAAAGTCGCTACGAGAATCAAGAACGCTGCCGAATTGAACGACGCTAAAAATTGCTTCGATTTCAAATCCATGTGTGATGAATTTTTCGAGTAAGATGTCAATTGCGTCGCAAAAAAGGTACATTTCCTCTGCCACGTCTCCAATGTACGAGCCAACATTCTTGTCAATGCGCATGAGCGGTGACATTTGATTGTCAGCAAAGAAAGACACGCCGATCTTGTCCAAGACCGCTTGATATCCCATTAGACCATCTGAAAAGAAAAGCTCGTCCATTCGCGCGAAAACGTCTTCCAAGCTCGCTTCTTTTTCTTCAAAAAGGTCAAATAATCGTTGTTTCAAGTGCTCGAACTCAAACCCGGCGTCTTTCGTGTGCAAGAATTCCGCACCGAGAAGATCAAATATCACGCTCGTAAAAGAATCGTCGATGATGCGTTCAATCATATCGAGTTCCGTGTTTTCGATCTTGTCTTCAAACCTTTCACTTAATTTTTCCATCCCACTACTCCATTTCGACACGGCTTCTCTTGACGAGAATCCTTTCAAAAAATGTAGCGTTGTAAGACAAGAGTTGTTCGATCTCTTGAAGAAGCACGAGATCGTCGATCCACTTTGCAAATATCCCGTCGAGTTTGACGAGTTACACGAGAAAAGCGAGGTGCTTTTTTCGCTGTGGAAAATTGGTATGCTGTATCAGAGCGTTCTCAACGCGTCAGACCGCTTTAGCATCGCATTAAGCATCAGTATGTACGGCCCACTTGAGGATCTCTTTTTTTTACTCGCTCGATTTCTCTATGGAAAAGACGATCTCTCGAGCTTTAACGAAAAAAAGCAGGAAGCAAGAAAGGCGCTCGAATTGGATGGGTGGGATTCTCGAGTCAAGGACTTGACGACAGCGATGCTCTCAGAGATAGAACGACTCGAAACATTGATGGAAAACGAAATCGTGGAACCGAGCGAAAAGGAAACCAAGAAGGGCCCTCCAAAAAGATCCTTTCAAAAGGGTAATTATTGTCCTGAATGTGGAAAAAAAATAAGTCCCTCGTGGTCGGCGTGCCACGGGTGCTTGACCGTGTTAGACGGATACGAATTATTTTTTACTGAAAAGGATTTGGCAGAATATTGCGAGGCACTGTGCGAATTGGAGTTTTCTTACGACAAGCCTGGAAACGAGGCATATTTCGATTTTTTCATGTTGTTCAAGAACCTGTTTGATGCGATTGGTTTTCACGTGTACAACAACGGCCCCATCACCCGCATCGCAGAATATTACATGTTCGTGTACGCCGTGTTTCAATCAATGGGCAAGAAAATCCACGGAGAAAGTCTTCGCGAGAGGATGGAGCTCGTTCTCAATAAAGTGTGGGAACCCTTACAGCAACAAGGAGCGTTCGATTCAATCGACACGACAAGGGCCCTGAAGACGGTCCCTCAGGTGGAAGAAAGGGAGCAGCGCGAGCAACGGCTCAAGTCCCAAACCTGGGGATTAGGCACCACGGCTAACATGCGATTGCGGGCAGATTACCCACAAGGCGATCCCCTCACTCGAAGCATGTTCGACTTGATTGCGCTCTTGAGGAAAGCAACGTACGGTCCTGAAGGCGCGGAAAGCCTGAAAGAACCGCTTGCGCAATTCAAGGAAGAATGCAACGATGTCAGGAAGTCTCACGACGCCATTAAAGACATGTGGACGAGTTCTTTCGTGAAGAATGTGGAAGAGGCCTTGAAAAAAGTCGCGGAAGTCCTTTAGGAACGGTTTTATTTCGGCCTGAATCT
>JBHLMB010000032.1:0-2488 GCA_048938565.1 Promethearchaeota archaeon
ACTCAATGATTGGAATCGGAGAGGCGATTATATCTGCCCTTATTGTCTATTACATCTACAAAACTAAACCTTCATTGATACTAACTGAAAAATTCTTGGGGGTGCCATCTTAAATGGAAATGCTGGAAACCATCAAACGATATAAAACGCCTATAATAACGATAATTATAGTAACTGCTATTTTATTATTGATGCTATCTATTGGTTTCACAATTGGTATACTTTCGGAAAATCCTGATGGATTAGAAAAAACTCTTGAAGATTTAGGAGTCGAAGAACCAGAACCATTTTTTGAAGCATTACTAGGATGGATTAACAATGAACATGTTAGGGCGATTGTTGGAATAATCTTGATAGTATCAATCACTTCTGGAGTGTATTACATTCTTGTATATGTGAAAAAGAAAAGAATAACAAGATATTAATTATTTGACTTTTTTTTATTTTAATTTTTTTATCTATTCTTCAAATAAGGATTCAAACTTATATCCAAGCGCTCTTGATAGTTTTACTAATTCTTTTTTCGAGTATCCCTCATTTAATTCTTGGTTATTAATCTTCCGTAATGTTTCAATCCGATCCCTTTCAATACCCGTACTTTTAGAAACTCTTTCTAATTCGTCGATCGTAATGCTACCAATTACTTCCCGAATGAGTGGTTCCAAAAAAAAGATCTCCTCCATTGATTTTTTGAAGATTCTAGCAATTTTTAGAGAAAGCGTTAATTTGGGCGTGTAAGTACCCTTTTCTAAATAATAAATTGTCTGACGAGAAACACCTAAGAGATCAGCAAGCTCTTTCTGTTGCATTTCATATTCCTCTCTGAACTCTTTTATCTTTGAAGCTAGTTTTTCCTTGAATTTCACTAAAAATCGCCGAGGAAGGTTAATTTTTATAATAGAAAAAAAAAAATGGATACTAATTGAGTTCGAATAGTTCTTCAATCTTGCAAGAAAGTGTTCTGGCAATTTTATATGCTAAAGCTAGGCTTGGGTTGTACCTTCCGTCAATTAAATACATTATAGTCTCGATAGGCACTCCAATTTGCTCGGCGAGTTTAGCTTCGCTTAAACCCGTATCTGTTAACAAAGTTTTTATGTTCGTCTTGAGTTTTTCGCCCTCGCGCATTTTAGATAGGATATAACTTATAAAATTATCGAAAGCAAGCTCTTCAGGTTTAAATATTTTATCTTCCAAACCACTTGGTATTTGAGAGTATTTCGCCATCATTTCGTTAATTTTTCTTTCGATCATGTAGGGATCTTTTAATCCCGGAATATAACCTTCAGGTTTTAACGCTCCTGCTTGAGCGCCTGCTGGACCCGATCCCGCAGTTTCAATTTTCACGGTAAAGGTTTTATACATTCGATCGAAAACGCCGTTCACGATGTTGATGTTTTGTATCCTACTATATGGTATCGTTGCTCTCGTGCGGGTTAATACACCATGAATTATCACGATTTTATCCTCGCTGATAGCATACGAGAATTTATGAACATATGCTTTAAGATACTTTCGATAAGGAAGCAAGATCACCAGGTAAGGAAGCACGCCTCCCGTACCAATAATTAAAAGATACCATCCTAAACCAATATAGACCTCGGGTATAATAATTTCAGCAGCTAAGAGTAATGAGACCGTTGTAATTATTGAGGGTAGGATAAAGATGCTCAATACTATGAACATCTTTAGCATTGCTTTCTTTTTATAATCCTTGGAAATTGTACCTTCATAGACTAATTCTTCTTCACTCATTTTATCAACTCCATTATTTTTCATTAATAATTTAGAATTTGGTTTTTTTCTGGAATACTATTACGCCAAGTACTACGAATATTAGCGTAAAGGCAATAATAATCAATAGACCTCCCCAAATAGGAATTATAGTGAGTTGAGACTCAGTTCCTATTAACGATCCACTATAGAGAAAGTCACTAAGGCCATGCCCAAGAACGGTTACCTGTAAAAATACTTGTCTTGCCCAATAAGGGGGAAAAATGTAGACAATGGGGCTTTCAAACGGGAACATGGAGCCCGAAACGAATAACATGAGCATGAATATCACTAGAGATGCGGCATTTGCGATCTCTGCGGTTTTTGACATGCTAGCGATAATAAGACCTAATCCTAAGGATGATATGCCAAATAATAGTGCAATGAAAAAACCTAAGAATAGCGACACAAAACTATCGTATTTTAGTCCTAATATACCGTATCCAATCACAAACATTATGAGGACTTGCAATGTCAAAAACACGGATTCAGACAATAAGGTTCCAAGAAAGATATTTTTTCTTCCAGTAGGCAAGGTATCCAAGCGGGTTAGCATTCCCGTAGTTTTTTCTTCGGCAAATGAGATCGCAGCGTTTATCGTACCCACTCCAGTAGCGTATATTACCATTCCCGAAAAGGCATAGTCGTAAACTTCTTTTCCAAGCATGAAATAGAACATCAAGACAAACATTAGCGGAAAAGCCATTGAAAAGAA
>JBHLMB010000032.1:2498-3799 GCA_048938565.1 Promethearchaeota archaeon
ATAACTGGCCACGTCCTTAATTTTTTCTTGAGTTCTTTTACAGCAATTACCACCACCTTGTTATCAAATAAATTCATTAATCTCTTAACCTCCTTCCTGTTAGGTTTAAAAATACATCTTCTAAAGTTGTCTGTCGAAATTTAATATTATCTACTTCACCAATCTTTTCGACAATTCCTTGTTGAAGAATTTTTATCAAATTTTTTAATCCTCCCTCGAATGATATATGAAGCTTGTTCTTTTTGTCGCTCATCTCTTTTTTGTTAGAAACAAAAGGAAGGTGTTCTACGCTTCGGTTTACGGTTTCCACATCATTTTTATCAAGAAAGGATATTTCCAAGACACTTTCTGTTCCATATTTTTCTTTTAATTCAGATGGGGTTCCTTGAGCGATTATTTTTCCCATGTCTATTATAGCTATGCGATCTGAAAGCATTTCTGCCTCGTTCATATCATGAGTCGTGAGAATGATTGTAATGTCCTTGCTCTTTAAATCACCAATAAAATCCCAAACAAGCCTTCTAGCTTGTGGATCAAGCCCGGCAGTAGGTTCATCGAGAAATAATATTTTAGGATCGAATACTAATGCCATTACTAAGTTAAGGCGTCGCTTCATTCCGCCAGAAAAGGTCTTTGCCCGATCTTTACGACCAGAGATTCCAAATTGTTCCAATAACTTGCGCGCTTTTTTTTTTGCTTCTATTTTACTCAATCCATGCATACGGGCTACAAATTCCACATTTTCTTCAGCGGTTAGTACATTATAAATCACGATTTCTTGAGGGCAGACGCCAATATCTTTTACAATCTCATTCTTGTCTGTCCTTATGCTAAAACCATTGAGTTGCGCATCTCCTGAAGTAGGCGTGAGCACGGTCGTCAACATGTTGATCAAGGTCGTTTTTCCCGCTCCATTAGGGCCAAGAATGCTAAATAATTCACCTTTATTAATTTTAAGCGAAATATCGTCTACTGCTTTTACTTCTTTAAAATGTTTGCAGATATTTTGTACTTCAATGGCATAAGAATTTACTTTTTCCATTATTGACTATCTCTGTTAAGTAGTTGTTCTATGTTAAATATACTTAACATTCCTATTTAAATGTTTTGATCATTTCTACTCCTTTTTTACTACTAGTAACAATAATAAGATTATGATTCTGTAAAGTTAGAGCAACATAGTAATTACACAAATAATCAAATCTTGAATTTCAAATTATGCGGATTTTTATGATTATTTGAGTAAAAACTTGGCGTATTGCATGGTCCTGCTGTACATTGGGATAAAGGATAAATTGCGA
>JBHLMB010000032.1:3809-10076 GCA_048938565.1 Promethearchaeota archaeon
TCTTGTAAACGAGTTTAACAAGGATGAAATCCTAAAAAAAATATAGGATTCTCGATTGGAATCCTTTATAGGATGAAAACGCTCTATCCTCGGTTCCTCTAAAGAAATTATATATTATGAAGTAAAATCAACATATTTATTAATTTAATCCGTTAATATCTATTTAAAATTCTTCGTGATTTACAATGCCGTTTGAATATTCGCCTCCAAAAAAATCTACATTGCTCGTGTCAATGGTGTTAGAAATAATTGGATTAATAATTGGAATTACCGGTGCTTTTGGGCAGATCACGCCTTATTTAGAAACCATTATTGGTCCCGATGTGATAAATGTTGACTTGATATGCATCATAACAGGATTTATATTGACTGCCATTGCGTGGTTCATATTTTACCTTGGTGTTAAATTAAGAGGTGTCTAAAAATCCTTTTTTATTTTTTTTAATTCCTAGTTATTTTTTTATCCATAATGCGTGCTTTTATCTGATCAACAATGAGACGGTTAAAAACTATTGATATCTTGCGTGGTTTGAGCATGTTGTGGATGTTTTTAGGACATCTATTGGATTGGTGGCTATTATATAACGATCGATTGTTATACACTACGGCATTTTCATTATTTGATGTAATAGGTGCTGGTGCATTTATACTTGTCTCAGGTATCAGCACGACCTTATCGTATAGAACCAGGTTAAAAAAGCTAGAACATTTAGGGGCAAATAGCAAGCGTATTGTAAGAAACGAATACTTGCTCCGAGCTTCATTGATTTTAATCGTGTCAATCATTTACAATATCCCAATAGCGTTGTATACCTTGAATGTTTTTAATGTTTGGATATGGTATGTGCTCTTAACGATAGCGGTTTCTCTATTTCTTGGCCGGCCTTTCTTAAGGACGAATAAATTCTTGAGAATAATTGCTGCAATTGGAATTATAGTCGCTAATCAAGTGTTTATCAGTTTTATACATTCACACGAGGGAGAAGCTAACGGGTTGGGATTTATATTTCACATCTTTTACAATGGATATCCTATAATGGACCCATTACTCACTTTCTTTCCTTTTTTTCTCGTAGGATCTGCCTTAGGAGATTTAATTCACGATATTTATCTAATCGAAAATAAGAACATGAGACGCATTCGAATTAAAAACCATATTTTATACCCTTTTTCAGCTTTAGGAATTGCCTTAGTCGTTATTGGTGTTACATATTCATACCCCGATTTTTTGAATGCAGTAGTGCGTTCATTTTCATTCATTCTATATTCATTGGGTTTTCAAATGATTCTGTTCTCTTTTTTATTATTAATTGAAGAATTTGAGCTGATTAAAACCAAGAAAAGTTATAGATTTCTATATTACTTCTCCTATTATTCCTTGAGCATATTCTTAATTCACAACTTGTTATATTTCGTTTTTTACCATCAATTAAGTGCCTCAATCGTGTTATTTTTCATCGCTGGAACGGTTGTACTTGTCTGGCTGTTGTTGAAATTCATTCACAAGAAGTTTGGTAAAAAGGTCTCCTTAAAAGCATTGATATCAAGATTAGCCGTAGAAGGAGCAAGGAGAATTGAAATGAGAAGTCGTAATAAAGCTATATGAAACTTTGTTTCAGTATATTAATAATTGCTTCTGCAAATTCTTTTGATACTTTAGGTCCTTTTGCCGTGATTATGTTACCTTTTACGCAAACATCTTGTTCAGAATATTTATTTTGGCTTTCTTGAATTAATTTTAAAGTTTCTCTTGTTTTACTTGCTGTCAAGGAAGATTTTTTTATCACTCCTGAGTTAATAAGACAAATAGGAGCCAAGCAAATTGCCGCTATTAATTTCTTTTCTTTATTCGCTTCAATCAAAATTTCGTGTAGGATGGGATTTTCCCACAGATATTGTTTGCATCCTGAACCTCCGATAATAACTACGCAATCATAATCCGGTATCCTGATCTTTTTTAAGGAGATATCAGGTTTTATTGAAAAAGTAGAATAGCCATATGCCATTGATTTTGAGTTAGAAGCAATATCAAAGGGGATATCGTTTCTCTTCAATATCTCTATTACTGTCTTGAATTCGGTATTGTTAAATTTCTTTTGGGGTATAACTATCAGCACTTTCATATTGATCTATACTTAATCTCAATTATTTTGATATAGGACATTATTCAAATAGATAAGGAGTTTGCGTGATTCTTTCGGGTTTCCCGTCCGTAATTATGAAATTGTCTTCTAGATCGATAGCTCCCCATTCTGGTATTATTATTTTTGGTTCGAGCGATATCACCATGTTTTTTTCGAGCTCCAGTTCATTATTTTCTGTAACGAATGGAGGTTCGTCTAATTCTAAACCGACACCATGTCCTAGACCTTGATAATAGTATCCGTTGCCTTGAAAATACGATCCTAGGTTTGTCTTGTCTAATCTCTGTTTCATTTGAAAGAAAATTTCGCTCACGGGAATTTTTGGACGCATATAATCTGACACAACCTCTTCATACGCTTCTTTTAAAATGATATATCGTTCCTTGAACTTGGGAGGGAGTGGGTTCAAATAATAGGTTCTAGCGTGATCGACATGACACCCCTCATAAATTATTGCATAATCACACTTCAGGATGTCTCCTTTTTTTAGCTCTCTATCAGAATAACAGTAGGGAATCGCATTTGAATGCCTATTACCGGATAAGACTGGAAATGTACTGGGCGTCCAAAGATTATATCCGCTTGCAACGATGAACCAGTTATCAAGATAGCCGTTTACCTTACAGAAATGCATTGTTTTATTCATTAAAGATTCATGCATAACTTTTGCGGCAATTTCGTGTTCTCTCATCCCTGGAGAAATTACTCTTTGAATCGTCTCTTGCACTTTTTGGGCAATCTTTCCTGCTTTTCGAAGTGTTTGAAGCTCTTTTTGGTCCTTGATAGCTCTCAGCAATCTCAAGTTTTTTTCGATGTTGATGATTGCAGCCTCCTTGAACATCTTCGCGTAGTTGAGGTAATAGGACGCAGGAAGAGAATCTAGTTCCATCCCAATCTTAGCGTTCTCAAATAATATAGCCTTTTCTTTCATAAATTCAATAATTTGAGATGTCTTTCTCAATTCCACGATATTCTTTATCACGCTTTCCTCTCGGGCTCGGAAAATATTCCTCCGTACGAATAAAACGGGCTCTTCCTCCTTTGGAATTAGCATGATAGCGTATTGACCAGTACCCGATAACCAATAGATATTTTGTAGGTTAGTAATCAGAATGCAATCTAAATTTCTTTCTTCCATAAATATACGAACTTTTAATAACCGATTGCTATAATCAAATGCGAGCATTATAATTATTATGAATTGTGAGTGTATTAAAAATTCTTGCGCCTCTTCCTTTATAAATACAAAAATAATTTCCCTTAAAGTAAATCAATAGTCTTGTCGAGTTGGCATATCATTTCTAAAGGGATCAGCAAGAAAAATTATTACGATCTTTTATTGGAAAAAAACAATATTGGTATTGAAAGTGACTTACAATTACATAGTGTCAATAATAATCATTCTAGTCTTGCTCGTGAACTTACTCACATCTTATTAAATTCTGATTCACCATCTGAATCATTTAACAACATATCAAAATTAATCATACTAATTTTATGTATTCCAAACGGAAAATGTCATGCAAATGAATTTTTTGAAAATAAACAAAGACTTGTAGAAGACATCTATTACGAATTTCAAGATATCCTGAAGATAGATCAGGGAAAGTCTATTAATTCCTATTTTGAGCTTTTACAAAAAGTTGCTTCCTTTATACAAGAGCAAAAGAATTTAAAAAATCAACAGAAATTAGACTATTGTACAATCGAAAGGTTATTAATGAAATCCTACTTAAAAGACATACATTCTAGGTGCCTTTGAAATTTATTCACTGTCTATTAAAAGATGCATAATGTATTATTTTCATTTTTTTGAATAAAAATAAGTATAGATACTTCTTTCATCAATTTTGGTTTCCAATTTACTTTCAAGTTTTAAAATGGAATTATCAATTTCTAGAGGATATCTATGAGATATGACTATAGTGGATGATTTTATCGTGGAAAAGACATGCTTCAAGTATTTTTGCATTGTAGGTAAGGAAAAAATATAGATAAAATCGAATTTTTTTAAATCTTGTTCGAATATATCTCCTACTTTAAAGCGTATTAATCGTGCGACTTTATGTGTTAAGGCTTTATTTTTTCTCAACTGTTTAACTGTACTTTTCGCATCATTCACGAGCCTTTCATCGATTTCAATACCTAAAGCGTTAATTTCATAGGCCATTGAGGCGCGTATCACTACCCTTCCATCGCCAGAACCCAAATCAACGAATTTTTGCTTAGACCTTTTCACTAATCTAAAATTATCCTTTAGCTCTGTAAAAATAATGCTCAAAAGATCCCTACTAGTTTCCAAAAAGGGCAATGCGAGTTGAGATTGAAACTTATAATATTTCTTATATTTCAATTCACTATAAAAAATAGCAAGCCTGCTAAAAAACTTATCTAAAAAAAAACAAAAATACCATTGAAAAGGTTTTTATATTTTCAATGTTAAAGTATGTTAAAACTGTAAGTAATGAAAAAATTAATTTTAAATTCTTTTATTTTTAATGTAAAAAACAAGGCACATTATGACATCGGTATTGCCAGAAGGTTATTATAACGCTGTAACATCCCTTATTTTTATATCCATTTCAGTATTTTTAGGCATTATTCTCATATTAAAATATTTTAAATCCAAGGATATCACACTTATTTATGTAGGAATTGCTTGGATCATCATCGTCGAATCGTGGATGCCCGCAAGCATCAATCTAATATGGAAGATGTCCAATCTTCAAGGACTAAGTTTCGAGGTTCGCGCTCTTATAGGAAATTTATTCGTACCCCTTGGGCTTATATTATGGACCCTCGTTGCCACGAAGATCGCATTTCAGGAGCATAGAAATACATTGCTTAGTATCTTCTTGATGTTAGGAATAGTTTTTGAAATTATCCTATTTTACTCTATTTTCTTTGACATAGCTCTTATAGTCGATGTTGTTTCTAGTGTAGATCTAAACATGAACTACACCCTGCTGTGGATGGGCCTTCAAATAATTTTCTCGGCCATAACTTTAATTACGGGTTTAGCCTTCTCTTGGAAGTCTTTAAAATACGAAGATCCTGAAATAAGCATAAGGGGAAAGATTCTTTGTGTTGCGTTTATGTATTTTCTCATTGGTGCTTTCTTAGACATCTTAGATCTATTCTTTGTTGGGTGTTTTTTTTTAATATTAAGTTCGATAACATTTTATTTTGGATTTGTTCTTCCTGATTGGTTCAAAAAAAAAGAGCCCATAAGTTTGATAAACAAAACTTAACATCTTGCTCTCAAGAAAGAATCTCTATTTTTAAAAAACCGGATTTTTTTTAATGAGTTTGAGCTTTATAGTAATTTATATAAAGATATTTCTGTATTAGAAATTATTGTTATTGATAAAATGAAACTTGAATGTCAATGATTAAATATTATTTATTCTGGAATATAATTTATTTGAACTGTTATTTTTTCAATTAACATGTTTGAAGAGTATATAAAAATTATTGACGATTATTTATTTAATAAGTAAAAAATATAACCAAATTTCATAAATATGGTAGTTCAAACACCAATAGAGATTTATAAAAGAATATTATTTATATTCAAAGCAGATAAAGAAAGATTAAAATTTGATTGGAAATTAAACTTAAATTTTTCTTTTTGTTTATTGAGGATTTAATTTATGATAAGAGTAAAATCAATAAGTAGATTCTTATTAATTCAATTAATTATATCAAGCATTTTTTTTGTATTTTTAATATTTTCTTTTAATTCTAGTACATATTTTAATAAATTTCAAATTAATCATATAGATAGTTTATCTTTAGGATGCTCATCATTAAAGTATGACAATATTACAATAATATCTGATGGGTATGACGAAGATTGGGGTTGGAACGATGCAGATAGCGTAGATCCCGCCATTGCAATAGATAATTCGGGCAACATTCACGTCGTTTGGACAGATTATACTAATGGCACGTGGGGTTCGGATCCTGAGATTATGTATGTTAACTATACCGCAGAGAGCGGATGGTCCAATGCGACTGTGGTTTCGGACGGATATGACGGAGAATGGGGTTGGAACGATGCAGATAGCGTAGATCCCGCCATTGCAATAGATAATTCGGGCAACATTCACGTCGTTTGGAC
>JBHLMB010000032.1:10176-11815 GCA_048938565.1 Promethearchaeota archaeon
AGATTATACTAATGGCACGTGGGGTTCGGATCCTGAGATTATGTATGTTAACCATACCGCAGAGAGCGGATGGTCCAATGCGACTGTGGTTTCGGATGGGTATGACGGAGAATGGGGTTGGAATGACGGAATAAGCTGGTTTCCAGCAATTACAGCAGATAATTCGGGTAACATTCACGTCGTTTGGACAGATTGGACAGAAGGTAAATGGGGTTCGGATTTTGAAATAATGTATGTTAACTATACCGCAGAGAGCGGATGGTCCAATGCGACTGTGGTTTCGGACGGATATAACGGAGAATGGGGTTGGAACGATGGAGCAAGCGGATATCCAGCCATTGCAGCAGATAATTCGGGTAACATTCACGTCGTTTGGATGGATAATACAGATGGCATTTGGGGTTCGGATTCTGAGATTATGTATATAAAAATTAATAAATTGAATGGCCCGAGATCTTCAAGTTTAGATTTATTATGGATTACTATAATAGTACTATCTACTACCACTATATCCGGATTATCAGTTTTTACTCTTAAAAAAGTAATAGAGAATCATAAGAGAAAAAGATTAAATACACCCCATCATAAAAAACAACCAATATTTCATTCAAAGAAACCAAGTGAAAATGATAAAAATGATTTACTTTTACTTTTTGATAAAGAAGAAATACCTAAACATCTCTCATATTTGAAATTAAAAGAATTAACTTATTTATCGGATGACTTTTTGGAAAAACTAAAAAAAATTAAATTACAAGATTTTGAAAAACAACAATTCCTTGAAGAAATTCTTTCTTTTTCTCAGGAAACAAGAAACAAGATTATAGATGATATTTTAGAAAAACAGAACAATATATAATAAATCAATGATGGTGTGAACGAAAATTTGATTGAAGATTTAGATTTTTCTTCTAAGTATATGAAAATCGTCATTGAATTGATACAAGATTATCTAAAAAAGAAGAGATTTTTTACTTATCAGGATATTATTCCATTTATTAGTTCAAGACTTGCGAAAAAATCTATAAATATCAATTATGAGGGAATTAAATACATTCTAAGATCTTTAGTTAAAAAGAATTATATTAGATTTGGATCAAAATTAACAAAAGACGATATCTTTACAAACCTAAACCGAAAAGACATATACTATTATATAAAAAAAAATCCTGGAGTATATTTTTATAAAATAGTTAAAAAATTGAACCTAACAATTTCAGTTGTTGCATGGCACTTAAATATCTTAGAAGAGTTTGATTTTATTAAGAAAGTGAGATTAAATGGCAATAATGGGTATTTTGATTCAACGATTGAAATTGAGAGGAGAAAAGTTTTTAATCTCATTTCAAAAGAAAAATCAAGAAAAATTATCGAATCTATCACCTCAAACCAAAAAGGAATAACGATATCAAAACTTTCGCGAGAGCTAGGAATGTCAAGAAATACAATCAAAATATATGTAAGAAAGATGTTAGATTTAAATATTGTATATTTTAAGATAATCGGAACTAAGAAATTATATCTCGTGAACGATTCTCTATTAAAAATGTATATTAAAACTTCAATTAAAAGAAAGAAAATGTATATTGACATACCTCAAGCCGTTCCTAATTTAATGAACAAAATTAAATCCAATAAA
>JBHLMB010000537.1:0-2945 GCA_048938565.1 Promethearchaeota archaeon
CAATTCCTCGAGATTTTTTATACCTGATTCAAAAAATTTTTTAACAATTTTAACAGAAATTCCGTCAATTTTCAACATTTCGATAATATTTAGAAGTTCTTTATATTCATCTTTTTTTAACTTCAAACGTTTACGTATATTTTTAACAAACTGCTTCTTATTCATGAAATCCTCAATGGTGAAGATCCGATATTTTTTTAATTCAAGAGCTCTCTCCAGATTCATTACCGAGGAAAAAGATAAATTGATTAGCGGTATGTTTAATCCATATTTAGTATTCATCGTCATCAATTTTGAGAAATAAATCCACTCATCAATAGTTGAGAAAGTGGGAAATGTTAAAATTATGAAATATGTTTGTTCCTCAAGGGTCCTCAATTTATAATAAATTCTTGATGCTTGACGATGAGATAATTCCTCGACCGAGTTAATATTGACATTGAACAACAATTCTGCGTCCCTGACAGAAACTTTAGGAATGCGGTATAAATCCAAAACATTGAACCATTGCTTAACTTTTTCCTTATCGGCTCCTGTTATTTCAATAATTTGATCGGGTGTATGCTTGAAAAAATCATCTACATATTGGATCCCCTTGTCCTTAAGTTTCTTACCATAGAGATCACCAATACTTTCAAATTCTCTTAATTCTGTTTTTATCATTTTAATCTCCCAAAAAAAACAAAAAATTACATACATAATAGTACACACTGAATTTAAATATATTTCTTCGCATTTTTTGATCTAAAATTTTTTTTTTTATATTATCTTTGACTTTATAAGGATATTTTCGTCATAGGATATAATTACGTGAAAGGGCTCTTTCACGAAAAACAGTTGAAATTTTTAATATCGTAATATTGGTGATCAAATCGCGAAATACTTATGATCGATAACAATAAGATATTAATTATTTCGTTTATTTTCTATTATAATCTTATTATTTATCAAATTATCAACTAAAAGTGAGGATAGTAAATGACTATAATAACGACCAAGAAGCCTCTTGATGAAATTCTTGGTGCTATGAAAGACGCTAATAAAATTACGCTTGTTTCTTGTGGTTCTTGTGCTGCAATGTGTCAAACTGGTGGAACTGAAGGTGCTAAAGAAATGGCTGAAAAATTAGAAGAAAAAGGTTTTGAAATTAAAACGGTAATTGTTCCAGAGGAAGTCTGTGATAATAGAGTAATGCTTAAAGATTTCAGAAAAATTGATGAAGATTTGAAAGATACCGATGCTATTTTAACATTGAGCTGTGGACTTGGAGTTGCTAGTATTGTAAAGGCTCTTGAAAAAAAACATCCTAACCTTCCCGTATTTATCGGTACTAACACTGAATTTATGGGAATGACAGAAAGAATAGGTCGCTTTTATATGCGATGTAGAGGTTGCGGTGCGTGCCTTTTAAATGAGACTGGGGGAATTTGTCCAATAACTACTTGCGCTAAATCACTTATGAATGGCCCATGCGGTGGAATGGTTAAAGGAAAATGTGAAGTTGGCAACTATGAAAGAGATTGTGGATGGGTTTTAATTTATGAACGATTAAAAGAATTAGGGAGATTGGATTTATTTAGCAAGTTGAGAGATCCTGTTGACTGGAGTGAATCAGGACATCAACGAGAAGTAGTATGGAGGTAATACAAAAATGGCAGAAAAAAAAATATATTCTAAAATAGGCAAAGCCATAGCTAAAGGGGAATTTGTCCTTACAGGGGAATTGGAACCCGAAAAGACCTGTGATTTATCTCATACGATTCAAGAAGCAAAAGAAATGGCTCCTTATGTACATGCTGCTAATGTAACTGATAGCCCACTTGCAATCGTTACTATAAATAGCATGGCTGCCTCACACATTATTCAAGAAGCTACTGGGATAGAATGTGTTTGGCAAATGACAGTAAGGGATGTTAACAAGTTAGGAATTGCAGGAATGATAATGGGTGCTGAAGCATTAGGAATAAATAATATTCTTTCATTATGTGGAGATCATACTGCTTTAGGCGACTGTCCGGAATGCAAACCTGTATTTGATTTGGATTCTGCTACTTTAATTAAACTCGTAAGAGAAATGGTAGATACAGGATCGATAAATGGAAAAGAAATTGAACACCCTCCTAAAATGCATGTTGGAGGTGCGGCAAATCCAAATGCAGATCCAATGGAATCAGAAATTCTAAAAATAGGTAGAAAAGCAGAAGCAGGCTGTGAATTCATACAAACCCAAGTTGTTTATGATATTGATAGGACTATTGAATTCTTACAGGCAATTGGTAAGTACAAAGTACCAGTATTTCTTGGGATATTTCCAATGAAAAGTTATGCGATTGCTAAAGGGTTTGATATGTTTGTTCCAGGTGTTGACGTGCCTAAAGATATCTTAGCAAAGTGGAAAAGCGTAAAAACGGATATTACAGATAAAGCTCAACAAAAGGAAGCATATGACCAATTAAACTATGAATTTTTCAAACCATTTATTAAAGAATTAAAATCAAAGAAGCTATTAGCTGGCGTCCATTGTATGGCTGTTCACTATACAAGAATCTTTCCAAAATTAGTAGACGTCATAAAAGGATAAATCTATACTTTTTATTTTTTATTTTTTTAAAAATATCACTCATATTAAATTAAATAGGTTAAATTTTATTCTAATTCCTATTTAATTTTGATTGAACCGATTGATTTATATAATACTTCTTATTTCAGTTTGATGTAAGAAAAAAATATTGATTTTAATAATTCAATAAGAAGTCATTTATGTGATTTTATGAGCGAGGAAATTGAAAAAAATATTAAATTTTTTAAATTATCCTATTCAGGATTATTAATAGAACCAAAGGTAGAATCTGAGGAAGATAAATTAGAACTCTTTAATATAAATAATGTTATAGCAGTTCATGTGAAAGAAAAAAAGCGAATGTATATTTGGGTTGGGAAGCATT
>JBHLMB010000538.1:0-2926 GCA_048938565.1 Promethearchaeota archaeon
AGCAATTCTAAAATAAAAGAAATAAGCGTAAAACCGAAACTTATCCCTCCTTGAATAATTTGAATGTCTGTAATTAAAACCATTAATCATCATTTTTTTTTATTTTCTTGTTTCAGGATGATTTAATTTCTTAATAAAATATTAAAAAAATAAAAATATTAAAGACCAAACCGCTTTCTGATGAATTTAGGCAGGACAAATCCAATATAGAAACAAAGAGCAGCAGAAATCCCAAGTATCCGAGCTATTATTACAATTGGCATTACATCTAACAATACTTCGAGGAATGTTGCAACTGAAAACACAAGGAAGGCATCCATTAGAAATATACCCTTCAATTGAATGGTTGGTTTTTCTGATGTAATTGCCTTGTAAGAAAAAACCATTCCTGTAATTGTTAAAAGGAGGGAACCACTAAGAATAAATGTACTAACGAACCAAGCCCAATCAGCAATATAATAATCTTTTCTCAATCCAATCAGGTTGGGATCAATGAAGAATATTGATACAAAAGCGATTTCAAAAATTATAGCCCATAACATTAGTATTGACCTTATGGCTTTTTTTAATCTTGGTTTATCTTCTATAACTAGTTCACCAATGGTTTTAGGCCAAGTGTAAAAAATTGGCGCTATAAATGCGTTTGCCAAGAAAAAATAGATAGGATCAGGTAGTACTTCCGAAGTTGCAATATAGTAAACGAAAGTTATAGCGTCTCCCCACCACGGCGTTGTCAAAAAAATCCATGTTACCCCCACCAAGAGCAACTGCTTATCCTTGTATTGGTAATACTTTTGGAACATTAGAATTCCCAACAAAAATGACAAAGCTGTAAAAATCCAAGTCATTGCTCCCTGCGTGAATATTAAGGCTGGATCTGATGTAAATAATATCATGTTTACTTTTTAATCGTATTTTATTATATTTATACTAAAATTTATGTTTATAAAGCTAAGCAATTACTGGAATTAAATCTAACTTCATTAAACTATCGGAGTTTAAGTTAATAAATAAAATGTATTAATGAAATTAGTAATGAATCACTTTCTTAATTTTTGCAGTTTCGACATTTCGCAATTGGTTGAAAAACACCGTGGAAAAAAGATTGAAGATTTTTTTCAAGAATATGATATCGTTTCAAACGAAATGGGAGAATTCATGCGTTTTTCTTGGAAAATATCGGATTTTATAACAACGCTCGATCTTAATAAGACTAGACAGAGACTTACTCATAATTTAAAAATTGCCTTGAATATTGGCGAAAAAACAGAAAAAAAACTCAAAGCAAGGGGTTTGAAAACCCTGCGCGATTTAACCCATACTTTGAGATACAGGCGTCCCGCTCTCGATGTTATTAAGCTCATAAAAGGAAAGAACCACGCACGACTCATTCAAAACCGGTATGTATGCGATTTGGATGTTGCGTTCTGTTTTGATGTGGAAGATTTGCTCTTTATAGACATTGAAACGCTTGGAATTTTTGATTGCCCAATGATCATCGTAGGAATTGGATTTTTCAAGAATTCACATTACGAGATACAACTTTTTTTTGCTCGAACCCTAGAAGAAGAGATATCTATATGTGAACATCTAAGGAAATCAATTTTAAAAAACTGCAAGTGTTTTGTTAGTTATAATGGCAAGAGTTTTGACATTCCTTTTATAGCGAATAGATTCTTGTATTTTTTTGACGAAAATCCGATGATTTCCGAAAAAGACCTGCCCTATAAAGAAAGTAATACCTTATTCCATCACATTGATTTGTTCCATAATTGTCGCCGAAAGTATAAAAATGAATTTAATAGCTTTTCACTTGCGAACATGGAAGAAAAGCTGTTAAACTTCTATAGAACTAACGAATTACCTAGCAATCTTGTTGGAGCATGTTACAGGAAATATATAGAAAATCCCGAAAGGTATATCGGATTGGTAAAGGAGTGTATAGAACATAACTATTTTGATGTGTATACTTTACCACTTATTCTTGAGAAATTACTTCTTTAATGTCAATTCATCAGCCCTGATAATCCAAAACCTTAAGTAAATATAACATCTTAAGTTATAAAAAGAAATTTGAATATCTTTATTAGTCATATAATGGCTTAATTTAAGTGATATTGATGAAAACTATATGGAAGTTGTTAAACTTTGAAATTGAGAGTAAATTGGATATATTTGATGGTGTTTGGATTGAAAATAATCTCCATTATAAAAATAAACCGAATAAAAAGGATTTCTATAAATGGGGACAATTTGGTAACAAAGAAGATATGTTTTACTATGGTTCCTATGATTCTTTATCAGAATCAGCAGTCATTATAGGTGTTCAAGTAGACGATAAAGACCTTGATAATGATCCCTTTAATGTTGAAGACAGTGCGTATGTTGGATTAATGTTGTCAATCTATTATGATAATTATTTTGTGACCTGTTTTGGGGATTCCTCTCAACCTCCATATACAACACTTTTCTATGGTTGTAAAAAAAAGAAAAATAGGATTAAAAAAAAGAACCACCCTGAACTAAGAAGGATATATTATTTTGTATCACAAGGATTTAAAGAATCGGCAAATCAGGATTTTTCAAAAATAAAATTATTGGAATTATACTCAAGAGTAATGGTAAGAATACCATATTATAGTTTAACCATTATGAAGGTGGGATTACAACATTTATTGAATCCAGAAACCACGATAATAGCAAATTCAGCAATTTTTTTCGAACATATCTTTACAAGAGAGAGTGAGCAGTTAGATAAAGGAGTAGAAAAATGGAATGATAATTTTCCAAATATAGATAAAGGAGAAATTAAAACGATAATGAACTTTCGACACAAACTATTTCACGACAACGCGACTAATGCATTAAATTCAATAGAAGAATGGAAAAAATCTAATAATTATGACGAAAGAACCGCTATTGAGAA
>JBHLMB010000539.1:0-2923 GCA_048938565.1 Promethearchaeota archaeon
CTCTTCTTAGCTCTATAGGCGCTTCATTCGTAAATAGATTCCTCAAAACCTTAGTTCCTATGGTAAAATCAAACGATTTTAATGAAAAATATTTTTCTACATATTTTCTCATCAAATATAAACAGTATGATGCTCAATTATCAGATTTCTTCAAGGATAACGCCTCGATGAATAGTTTTAATATGTTGAAAGAAAAGAGCTTGGAATATTTCTTGGATCAAATCGATTGTTTTTGTGCAATCGAAGAACTCAAATTAATGAAAAAGCACTTTAAGGTTCTTGGTATATCAAGGGAGGTATATGAAAAATCTTATGATAACTATAAGGAAGAGCTAATTAAATTAGAGAAAAAGCTTTATGTCAAAAAATTTGCGTACTTAATGCTTTTAATTGAAAAACACGGAATAATAAGAAGTTTAGGGGGTTTTAAGAAAAAAAGAAATGTATATGTCGTAGCTCACGATGATAAAAATATGAAAAATCCTGCTTACCATTATATAATTAATAATATTGGATTTTATGGAAATAAAAAGCAATTTATCAAGTCCTCTGATATTGGAATTAATCTATTCTTGATAAAAATACTCTTTTTAGACGAATTAGATGTTCTCCCTGATGTACTTTATTATAAAAATCAATTTTGGGGTGATATTAACGAACTTGAGGTTAATAAAACGCAGGGATTTTCATTATTCCCCAGGCTTGAGGATAGGGATTCAAGTATTTCTCAGAGAACATATAATAATTCCGAAATAATGATAATTGAATGGGATATTGCCATTAAACCTCTAATGGGAAGTATAATCAACGCCTATAGTACTCAAATCGTCATTCCCGATCAAAAAAATCCTCTATTTCACGATTTAAAACCTTTTGATTTGTGTTATTGTAAAAAAACACCCGAAAGAATTGATGCCGATATTATAAAAAAGATCAATGTCGTCTCTAAATGCTCTTTTAAAGACGCTATTTATAGCGTTTCCAATGGCATGGATTTCATCGCAAGGTTTTATCCATTAAGCCTTATCAGGAATGTGGTGCAAAAAAAAAATAATCCTTTCGAAGCATACCAAAGAATCGCTAATAATCCGGATAAAAGTTTCATTCCCAATTATAATAGGTTTATTATAGAAAGTAGAGATTTTTTGTTTGAATTTATGAAAAAAGAAAAAGAGTATATTTTTCAATTGCTTAGAAAAGAACCTACAAAGCAAGCAAGACAGTATTTCTTTTTATTAGGTTTGGAAACGGAGCTTGATGGTATGGATTTACCCTATTCTAATATCATGCAAGATTTAATTGAACAGGATGTCTCTTTTGAAAAATTTAAGTCAAGTTTACTAAAAAAAATTCATTCTTACATAAAAGTAGAACTTGAAAAGGGTCCCATTGCGTGTACGGATGCTTTTAATCTCAATAAAATGCAATACACTTCGTTTGCTCGATATTCTCGTGCGATACTATCCTTGAGAAAAGAGGAATTCGAAAAATCGCGAACATATTACAAGGACGATTATTATGATATATCAGAACTATTGAAAACATATTATGGCAAGAAATTTGCAAAGATACTGAAGTTAGGTCAAAATCCATCCATTCGACCAGTCAAGTTTAAAAAAATAGAAGAATATTCGAATAAATTAAAACTCAAATTAAATATCGTGGTTTGAACTAATATAATAATAGCTTCAAGAAGTTGTTTTTGAATAATTTAATTGTAATTTTTCAAATAATTTTAAATAAACTTCAATTGTTTCCAAGTATTCTTCAATATCAACGAATTCCCTCTCAGAATGCTCCAATTTGGGATCTCCTGGGCCATAAGTAATAGAAGGGATTCCATAGGGGTTTCCTATCAGATTGATAAAAGTTGTTCCTGTTTTTTTTACTAAAATGGGTTTGCTTTTTCTTACCTTGAATATAGCCCAACGCAACGCGCCAGTCAAAATATCGTCACCCTTTACCTCAAATCCTTCAATTTGGCTTAAAATTTCTTCTTGGATTTTTAGTTCGGGATGTTGTTTGGAGTGAGCATTTATAATCTCAGAGTTGGATTTTCTAATGTGTTTCAATATTATATTGCTATTTACTGACGGGGGAAACCTAATATCCACCTGTATGGTACATTTTGAAGGTATGACATTTGCTAATTCACCACCTGCGATTGTTGATAGGTTTGGGACGATTTTTTTGTAATATTTTTGTACTTCTGAGGAAGATGACACTTCACCAGTGAATTGCCGGCTAATTTCTTTAATTTTTTCCCAAATAGTTAATGCAACCTCAATAGCATTTAGATGCATCCAAGAACTTGCAATATGTCCCGGTTTTGTTATTATCTTATAACATAGGCTTAACCTTCCTTTATAACCAATGCATATTTGACTTGTTTTTGTTGGTTCACCAAAAATTGCATAGTCTGGCTTAAAGTCTAGTTTTAAAAATTCTAATATTCCTTCCAAGGATGTTTCTTCTCTTACAATTCCAGCAAATACGATTTTACCAGGAGGATTTTTATTAAAATCGTAAACGCTTATGGCGTAAACCATGGCTGCCAATGCTGACTTACAATCTACTGCGCCCCTCCCGTAAAGCTTTCCCTCCTTTTCAAAGACAGGTAGTTCTCCTGGAATCGTGTCCATGTGTGATATCATCAACAACAAGGGCTTTCCGGACCCTTTTTCTGCTATTAAATTACCAATATCATCAAATTTAACTTTAAAACCATGTTGTTTCAAAAAATTTGCTAAAAAAATGGCGTATTTGATTTCGTTCCCCGAAGGACTATATAATTCAAGGCATTTTTTTAGAAAATCTTTCGGATTCTCATTCATTGCTTATTGAAGTTCCTCCTTTTTTTTCCAACGCGGTTATTATCGGAGAGTCGGTTAAACCAGAGCATACTATAACTTTTTTCACTCCG
>JBHLMB010000540.1:0-2921 GCA_048938565.1 Promethearchaeota archaeon
ATTTTGTATATTCTATAAGGAACTAACACGTCCCCCCAAGTGAGAAAAAGATGAGAATCGCTAATCACATTTTTACAGGCTAATAGAGCTCCTCCAGTACCGTTTAACTCTTCTTGCTCTACATATTCAATATTAATGTTCAACTGAGAACCGTCTTTAAAGTAATCAATGATTTGGTCTTTACGATAATTGACAACCAAAACAAGCTCTTTAAATCCTGCGTGAATTAGACCACTTACTATATAATCCAATAACGGTTTTCCGTGCACTGGAATCATTGTTTTTTGGATTTTGTCCGTGTAAGGGCGCATCCGTTTACCATATCCGGCGCAAAGAATGATTGCTTTAAACTCACTTCACCTCATATTGTTTATAAGATGATTATTTTAACTAATTAAAAAACTAGGTGTTTGTTATAGAATGATATGAAGATATAACTTTTCCATCATATGAACTTTTATTAAATTCTTTGTACACTACTCCTTCAATTGTTTTTCTTTTATTTATGAACTCTAATATTTCTTTTTGATATGTTTTTCCTAAGCATGTTGTAAATATTATTTCCGAAGAAATAAGATCTATTAAAAATAAATACATTTGATAAAAAATATTAAAATAATTATAAAAGTTTTATAAACCATAATTCTATTTATAACGCAAAAAATATCTAGGAATGGATTAAAGTAATATCATTTGAGAATGATTCTTAGAGGTAATTAATATTTTCGATTCTAAATTATTTAATGCGTTATAAATAAATTGGACAATAAGAAGAGAATGCTATCTTACCTCCCAACCTTCTATTTTTTTTTGTTTAGCTCTCATCACCTTTTTAAATTGTCGTTTCAGAAGATTATATTTATTATTCCCTTATACTCGTATCAATTATAACATTTACTTATAATTCCCTCAGAGATGATTATAAAAATAAAAGAATAGCACTTTCTTCATTTAAATTACACCTTGATTAAGAAATCTTGTTATTTTGGATAAGAATTTACAAATTCTATGGAGTTATAAGACTTAAAGCGGTTTTTGATTTACCAATTTTAAACTGATATTATTATGTCTAAATATTCAATATTCTTTAATACCTTTAAAAAATCGTAAAGGTATTTAAAGAACAGAATACACTTGCATTGACATAAAGTACAACATCGTTTGGATTCAAGAACGATAACAATAAAAAATATGAAAAAGATAATGACTCGTAAAAATAAGAAATGGGCGTTTGAATGTCGAGACGAGGACATAATCCCCTTGAAATTCGTTGAATCACCGTGGAATGGCAAGAATTATTGTAATGGGGTTGGAAATAACGGCCAAGCGGGTAACGGAGGGTATAAATAAGCGAGGACCGTCCTACCCTTGTCTGTTGAGACCCCGGAAAAAGACCTTGGAGATCAAGGAGGGGAAGTCTTCCTCAATGTCGCTTCCTCTCTTGACCCAAATACCACATATCACAATCCAGGGAAGGTTGGCGTGTATTTAGCAATAAAGGATAAGGATATAGAGTTGTTTAAAAAACTCATTAGGGAATATTACGATAAATATGTATCATCCAATAAGGAGGAATTACCTCCTGATATGAAAAGAATTTTGGATGATCCTTCCGTCAAGATGAAAAGTAAAGGGACATTCAAGAAATACGCCCTCCAAGCGTTATTCGATATTTTCAAATCAAAAGAGAAGAGTGAAACAGTTTATAACTATTTATGGGGCATAAATCGAGCCCGTCCATCGTTGTCAAAGATAACTAAAGAGAAAATTATAGAATTGGAAAATAGGATAAAAGCTATAATAAAAAGAGCTGAACTTGATTCATCTTATATAGTCCCCACTTTAAGCGATATCGCAAACGAACATACTGTCTCATATGGTTTTGTGCATAAAGTCGCTCATAAAATTGCTAGTAAAGCTTATTCGGGGATTTGGGGAAAACCATGTTTAAAAATCGAACAAGTCTCCACTATTGAAGAACTCAACCAGGTGATCGAAAACTACCAAAATGATGAATTTTATGTGCCTCCTTCTTTAGCTGACATCGCGAAAAAATATGGAGTTTCATATAGCTTTACTCGCAAGCGAGCTCAAAAAATCGCAGGAAGATTATACAAAGATATATGGGGTGCTCCTGGTTTGACATTTGAGCAGAGATCTGCAGTCGATAGAAGATTGAGATTGGAGATAAAAAATTTTCATAATATTAAATCATACTATCCTGTTTCTTTGAATAAAATCGCCAATGAATGCAAAGTCTCACAGGGTTTTGTTCGAAAGCAAGCTATAAAAATCGCAGGGAAAAACTATTCTAAGATATGGTCAGTTAATAATTTATATTCCAAAGAAGCTCCTGTAATTAAGGAAAGAGTAAAATCAGAACATAAAATGTTTCAGAACGATCCATCTTATATTCCAAAATCACTTAATCAAATTGCTAATGTTGTAGGAGTTAGACCTTCTACAGTTGCTCAATACGCTAGAGATATTACTGAGGAGGATTATTTTTTAATGTGGCCTATCTCGGAACTATCTCTAGAAAAGATCAACGATATTAAGCAAGAAGCTATTTTTCATATATTTAAATTTCTGAATAATCCCAATTATAAACCTTTATCATTAAAGCGTATCGCAACCAAGCAAGGAGTAAGTAAATTTTCAGTTGCAAAATATATTATTCAATATTTGGTGGAGGAATATGGCAAGGAAGAAGGTGTAGAATTGTATATTAAAATGTGGCTAAATAATAAGAATTTTTGGAAATACATGGGCTCATGGACGCATTTAATCTTGAATAGCGTACTAACTCAATATTTTAATTCATTAAATATTAGATATTACACGGAAATACAGATTTTTTCAGGTCAAGTTGATGGACTCATCATCAATGATCATTTCTTTCCTAAAGATTTGAAGAATAC
>JBHLMB010000541.1:0-2920 GCA_048938565.1 Promethearchaeota archaeon
CAATTTCTTTTTCTTCTGTCTTTTTAGGACGGACGATAAACATCAAAACCAATAAAACTCCTTTTAAGAGGATAAAAATTCCCGCCGCAAAAAACATCGTACCTAAGATACCAATTACGAAGATAAGAGTTGCATCGCCGAATTTTATTTTATCCCTTTTAGCTAGTGATTTCCTGTAGCCGGTATCAATAATAAAACTAATAATTAATAATCCAAAAAAGATCCCCCAAGGAATAAAATCAACTAATAAAAATCTTTCAATTAATTCTTCGTCAAATGTCATAAGAATCTCTATGCCTGAAATTCCCTCCCTAATTTCAACAACTAAACCAATTAAAAACGCAAATATGATAAATAAAAGTAAAATTCCCGCCTTAACGGAAAAATGATTTATCGAATTCTTCAGGTTATGAGCGAAATTCTTTTTATGATAGAGATTATATAGTAAAATAAATGCACCTTCAACCACCAGGGGGGCACCCAATCCAAAAAAGATGCAACTAACTATTCCCCAACATAACGCATCCAATGCAATTTCGTTGTACTGCTTGTTCTTTACCTTTTTTGATATGCGTTTTTTGTAATAAATGATGATAATAAAACCAGCAATCATAAAAAGTATATATCGATATATTATGAATTGATTTAGATAATCTGTTGCACCAGATACGAAATAAACAACTTCAGTTGCAATAAAACTGGCAAAAATAATTGGTATGAATATTAAGAATGGAAAAGTAATGCCGTTTAAGACTTTAATCAATTTTTCCATATTATTTCGTTGTCTATCTGAAAAACTTGAGTAAGATCTGTATTTATATTGCTTGAGAGGTCCAGTACGAAAGCCTGATTGCCATGTATTAGCATTAGGATCTATAGGTTGACTTTTTAAAGTAGAGGCATCTTCTTTTTTTATTTCAGAATATGGTTTGAAAACAACTCCTTTTAAAGTAAAAGCAGTACCACATTTTTCGCAAAAAACTTGAATTTTATTATCAATTAGTTCTCCTAATTCAATTGGAAAAATGAAACCACATTCTCTACAGGCGTATTTTTTCTTTGTCATGTTTACCACGAATATCTATTAATTATTAGTATGATTTCAATATAATTAATCTTAATTTTATGGTGTTAATTCCTGAATTTAAAAAAATTGGAGTCCAATTTTTTCTGGTTAATGTTGTTACTTTAAGAAACCTTTGAGTATCTTCATCCAAGGATTATTTTTTGTTGTTGGTCTTAGAAAGTGATCGTCATCGACTTCATTATATTCTAGATTAATAAAGAGTTCCTCTGCCCGAGCTTTTGTAGGTTCTAGTGGTACTACATCATCTCTTTTCCCGTGAAAAATTATAACTGGAATTCTTATTGAAGTCTTAATATCGTGTAATTTCGGATGGAGTAAGAGTGGTGCTAAAAGTATTAGTAGATCGACTTTTTGGGGATTTCTTAGAGTAAATAATGCTCCCATTAAACCACCAAAGCTAGATCCAATAATAATCCAATGGTCCTTATCCAGTAGAATGGAATTCAACTTTTCCATCCTTTGTTCTAACGGTCCATAGAAATTTGGAGTGTTAATGTTTGGAAACACATTTCTAAAAAAGTTGCCTTTAAAACCTTGGCCAGAACTTTCCAAACCATGAATAAAAATTATTTTATTTGATGTCATTAGAATTATCGTTCACTTCTCTTTATTTTTAATTGATCATCTTGTTTAGATTCGTCTATAAACTCTAATTCTTCCTGATAGAGTCTAAATGCTTTCTTTTGTCCAAAATAAAATAACAAGAAAAGTATTGAAAAATAAAGCACTAATACAATCAATAAGATCAGGGCATAAATTCTCGTGTATTGTATTAAATACACTGCTATTCCAACCATTATACCAGTAAAAAGGCGATATTTGGTATTGCTTTTTCGATAAAGCAATTTTTGGCTTCCCCAATCAATGAAACAAGGAATAGGGAATAATGAACAAAGAATAATAGCATATTCTGCTGAAATTCGAAAATTATATATAGCCTCGACTACATGAAAAAAGAAAAATGAAAAAATCACGCCTAAAACCACTCCAGAGCATCGTGAGCATAAAAAGATTCGAGTGCGTCCAAATTTGAAATAAAATGCATGTTGTATGCCTTCTTGTGTCTTGGGATGATGAGTTAAAAAATCGTGAATAATATCATTATCTTTAAATGAAAAAACGCGGTCATAGACAATAAGAAGAAGTGGAACAAAAATTAATACCGATACAAGTAATTGAAAGAAAAATCTAAATCCATAATCAATAAATAAAGAATATAAGTCAATCAAGTTGGAATATACAATGATTTGAGCGATTAAAAATAAAATCGAGGTAAAAAAACACGCAAAAAGCAATGCAAAAAATGTGTAGTATAACCTTTTAAGTTTTTTTGAACTCTCTGGATTATAACGGTATAATCCACTCATTAAACCTAAAATTGCAAGGAGAATACACCAAAAGTAATCAACTTGAGGATAAAAGGCAAGTTCAATTAGTAATTCTCCAAAAAAACCTGCTATAGTTCCATGGATTGGCCCCGCTAAAACCGATAAAAACACCAATGCGATAATTGAAACAACGATATCAATTGTAAATGTTGATGAGCTCAAATAAAAGGAAGAAATTGCTCCAAATGCTTCAGAAAGATAGAAATATACCATTAATATAAATAAACTTATCAGCAAGTTAATAAAAATGAACCTTACAACGCCCTTATCCTCGTTATCAGTAAGGATCTCATCGTTTTTTCTTTCCATAAATAGTTCCTACTATATTAAATACAAGCTTATACTTATCAAGGATATCATCCGTAAAAAAATATTGCTTTTAAGTATTTCGATTGGGATTTTGGTAAAGTTATTCTCTTCGCTCCTGAAACCTTTGATTTTAATG
>JBHLMB010000542.1:0-1412 GCA_048938565.1 Promethearchaeota archaeon
GCTCCAAGAATATTGATTGTAAAAATGACTAGAAATGTCCTATAAAAAAGTGCCATAGTTATTAATAAACCTAAAATAACTATTGGTCCTATAGATGCGATGAATGAACGACTTTTGGAGTATTTGGAGATAAATTTTTCCTCTATATTTGTTGAAAATCTTCGAGAATAAGTGTAAAATTTATAACTAAGGATTATTAACCATGTTATTGACAAGATTAACATTAATGAAGTGATATTAAAATTCGGGGTGATTATATTAATCATCAAGATAAAAAGCGGCGTGAAAATTCCTATTGAAAGGATTATAAGCTTACTATAAGAGACAAACAATCTTTTATTGTCAAAAGTCCAATACCTAACCTTGTTTAGGCTTAATAAAATCGCCAAAACTATGAAATATGCTATAATTGTTGCACCGAAATCAAAAGGCCGCCCGAGCGTGAGTGCATTTATTGTAAGATTACTTGGATTGTTAATCGCTAAAATTAACAAGAAAGAATAAAAAACAAAAAACAAATAAATTCCAATAAATTCCTTTTTAAAAGCATAAGACCTTGGTCTTTCTTCATTTTTTAGTGGTTCAGGAGGTAAAATATATTTTTTAAAAGAGCGGAAATATTGTTTGATCTTTAAAGTATGATATCCAAAAATCCTTCTTTTTTTTCTAAGTTTTCTCTCGGATTTTTTTTGTATAAGGGTTATTTTTTTTTTATCGTTTTTGGAATTAAGAGATGAACTTTCCTTTTTAACCATATCCGTATTCTACTTTTTTAATATATATTCAAATTTATTACTTATAATATTGTATCGTAAATATATAATTTTCATTTTACACCATAACTTTTTTTTCCATATTTTCAATGAAGAAAAGGAAGAATATTTTATTATATTGTTAAGAGTACTAAAAACGAATTGCTTATAATTAGAAACGAGATAAATTTTTATATTAGTTCTAATTATAAAAGACATTGAATTAGAAAGCAAATAATTTATTTAATTTATTTCTCATAAATAATTATTGATTTATATTTTAAACCAAGTCAATTAAGAAAAAATGTCCGAAAAAGAGAAACTATTCGCTTTACTCAAGAAAGCAATCGAGCTTCTATGTGAAAAAAATTTATCCGAAATTGTTATTCTCTCTTCCTATAAGATAAATTCTGTATTAAAGGACAATTATGGCATCGACATAAAGATCGATAAGATTGGAAGAGCATTAAGTAATTTAGCCAAGAGAAATAAATTGAAACGATTAAATACTAACATTCCAAAATATAAACTACATATATCAATGCTTTCTCAATTAAAATTTAATTAAATTATTCTATTGTTAATTACTTTTTAATGATTTATCAGAAGAATATTTCAATAAGATAATATTAGCACCCACTATAAATAATCCTCCGATAA
>JBHLMB010000542.1:1422-2916 GCA_048938565.1 Promethearchaeota archaeon
TACAAAAGAGGAAAGCTGATTCAAGAAAAAAAAATTATTAATAGTTGCGACCAATGGTTCAAAATAAGCTATAATGACTATATTACCTCCCCTATCGCGTTTGACACCAATATTATAAAGTGTAAAAGCTAAAGCTGTAGGAAATAAACCCATCAGGATTGCTAAAAAAAGATTTTCAATGGATAAAGTTATTAGGCTTCCTCCCGATATTGGTAGAAATAAGATGATTATAAACAATGTAGGCCACCATGCTAAGAAAAGGTCAAAATTTCCTTGCTTTGGTATATCGTTCTCAAATTTATCCCTATTAATATAAATTTTTTTTTTACCAAATATTAAAGCTCCTAAAAGCAATCCTGAAAATAATCCAAGTAAAATATTCCAAGATAATACATAACCGTTCCAAAATTCCATCATAATAGCAACTCCACATATTGAAATCCCAAAACTTATTAAACTCGCTTTTGTGATATTTTCTATTTTTGCAATATACAATAAAACTAAAACAAAAATTCCATTAGTATAAAGCAAAAAGGCGGCAATGGCATAGCCTGATAATTTAATATTCACGAAATATACATAAATTACAATAGGATTTAGAATTCCTATAAGTAATAAGTATTTCCAATTGTTGTTAAAAGATGATTTTATAAATTCTTTTGAAAAAGATTTAGTTTTGAACATAAATAATGTCAAAAAAACTGTCCCAAAAATCCCTCTAAGTAAGACAATAGTAAAGGTATTAAGAGATTGGAGAGCGGTTACAAATAATCCCACTGAGCCCATTAAAAATGCAGAAATGAGCATACTGATTTTAGATATAATATTCTTATTCATAGAGTATCATAATAATCGATAAATATTATAGTTTGAGGGAAATATATCTAGAGAAAAGAAAATTGAAATTAATTATTTGATAATTGTACAACCAATAAGTAGATTCAAGATTAGTACAATATTATGATTTTTAGAAATAAGAGGTTCAATCCGATAATAATGGCTATTTCATTGAATGTGAGCACCACAATTTGGACATTTACTTGTATAAACAGTAGCACCACAGATATTGCAAAGTTTAATGGCTTTTCTTTTTTTAGGAGGTTTTAAACTTGTTATGGATTTTTCTACATCAATTGTTTTTATATTAACTACTCTCGTTTGTATGGGTGTTTTTTCCTTAACATTTGCATTTGCTTTTACTTCAATTTCCTTCCCAAAAAAGCCTCCAATTCGAACTTTTTTAGTACCGTCTGTTTCTGTTTTATCAATTTCTTTAGAAATTTCTTCTGTACTTTCGATATCACCTTTTTTTTCGGTCATTTTCAAATCTTCTTTGACTTCAGGATTAAGTACTATTTCTTCTCGAATATTTTCTAAAGCAACTGCTTCTTCTTCAATATCCTCAATCGAATAAAATTCATCTTCTCCTTTTTCTTCGCTCATAAACATTTCGACAAATTCTTCTTGAATTTTTAGGAGGGTGGAACATTCTGG
>JBHLMB010000543.1:0-2915 GCA_048938565.1 Promethearchaeota archaeon
CTATATTCCATAATAAAAAATATCCCAATAAGTATGCATTTATATTTCTAATCTCATTAGTAGTCGGGATCATATATGTTATATTAATAATAAGAATACCAATATACGATATCACAACAACAGAAAAATTGATGGTTTGGACAGCTGGACAAAAAATTATAATCTATATTAACTTAATATGCTCATTTATTGTTTGCGTTGGAGCATTGAAACTAGAAAAATCTTTACATCGCTCATTAAATTAAATAAAGCTGTAATAAAGAACAGTAAGAATGTTGTAAAAGAAATTATAAAAAATAATTTTAAATGTGAAGATATTTCTTTCTTATTTTAAGAAGCTAGAAAATTATTGATTTAGATCTCAAATAGAATGGTATTTTAGAATGTGTCCTTTGTATGAAGGTTTTCCAGCAATAATATATTCTGGATTATGGAGCCTTCGAATTTTTAGAAGATTAAGGAAAGTTTTCCCGAATTTACCAATTAAAATTGTAATTCTTTTAACCGATTCTCCTCCAGCATTCATGGTTAAGATTGATGAAGAAAACTTTGAAATAGAACTTTTAGAAGATGTAAAAATTCCTAAAGATTTAGATGATATCGAATGTAATGGATATTTAGCTCTCTCTACTGAAACACTTTACAAGGGTGCTGCTGGGATAAGAGATGGGATTGCTGAAAAGAAGGTTAAAATAAATACTTATGAAATATTAACAATTTTAGCAAAATTAGCGGATGTTGGCTAAGAATGGCACAGAACACGACTGCTCTTGAAAGAGTTTTAACTGTTTTAGAAGGAAAGATTCCCGATAAAATCCCAAGTTTTTGTTTAGGTGGAGATTTTGATTTTGTTGATAAATTTATGAAATCTCAGTATGCTTTAACTGACGCTGATATGAAACAATTAGAAAAAGATAAAATCTCATATAGAATACCATATATACATGCAATTATAGCTAAATTTTCACCACCCGAAATATTAGCTGGTGGTCTTGATGCAAAAATTGACCTATGTTGGCAAAATCCTAATATGCCTTTACCTATAAAATTAGATACTTTAAATGATTTTGTTATGTACAATGGAGGTTACTTTAAAATTGTTGTTCGTGATGAGGGAATTCCACATTGGTGGTATGCTGGGCCTGCTCTTTTGAAAAAAGAAAATATTGAGCAATATTGGACTAAAGAAAAAGATCTAAGACCAGATGAATCAAGTGTTAAAAATTTTGCAAAAATAAGAAAAACAATGTTAAAAAAATACGATATTGTAGTTGCTCAAGGTCAGCCTGGTCCTTTTGAAAATTGCATTTTTGGAATTGGACATGCGAATTTCGCTCGTTTAGCAAGAAAAGATCCAAGTTATCTTAAACAACACATTGAATTTCAATGGGAAACGTTTGAAGAACCCATGTTAAAGCTGATAATGAGAACTAAACCTGATATAGTCATGTGTGGGGATGATTATGGATATAATAGTGGACTCCAAATGCATGTGAAACATTGGCGCCAATTTATTAAACCAATTTTAGCTAATTATGTAAAAATCGCACATGATGAGGGAGCAAAATTTATTATTCATAGTTGTGGAGATCTTCACGAAATTTTTCCAGATTTTGTTGAAATTGGCATCGATGGTGTCGAATCATTAAAGCCAAAAAATAATGATTTGAAAGCGTATAGAGAGAAATATCCGGAAATTACTCTTGTCGGAACTATTGATGATTCAGATATGTTAATATATGAATCGCCGGAATTTATAAGAAATTCGGTTAAAGAAAGTATAAAGACTTTAGGAAAAAAAGGAGGCCTTATTCCGGGTCCTACTAATTTTCTATTAAATCAACCACCACAGAATATAGTTACTTTATACAAAGCCATACAAGAATTTGGGAAATATTAAAACTATAATAAGTGAAATAGCATATTATAGCTTCTTTGATTTGATTTTAAATTTTTTCTGTTTATTCTTATCTCAGAGGAATGCTTATATATTATTAGAAAATATTTATCATAGAAATTCAAATAAAATTCAAATTTACTAAAATTTACAAATTAAAAAGAATGTGAATCTTATGAAAATTAAAAATTGGAGAGAATGGGCTTTTAAATTTATGTTAATAGCCTGTATTCAATGGTTTATACTTTCTACCTTAGCAATGATATTTTATGCTGGAGGCACATATATTAATCATAATGCTCCAGGTTATTCGTTTTGGGCTAATTTTTTCAGCGATGCGGGGCGAACAAAGGGATATAATGGAAATCCTAATATAGCTTCATGTATACTCTGGAACACAGCTTTAAGTATATTTAGTGTCAGTTTAATTTTTTTTGCAATAGCATTCCAAGGTTTTTTTACTAAAGCTAAGACTGAAAAATATCTTAGCATTTTAGGATCTATTTCGGGAGTATTTGCTGGGATATTTTTTATAGGCCTTGCTTTGACGCCTTGGGATATTTATACCATAGTACATTTAATGCTTTATATACCAGCTTTTTTGTTTTCTTTTCTTATGGCTTTTTTTTATACTATCGTCATACTCCTGAATAAATCTTATCCTAATAGATATGCCCTCATATTTCTTGCTTTTACAATAATTTTGGCTGTTTATCTAATTTTCTTTTTCTTTAGATTAAGTATTGAGCCCTTTAGAGTAAGTATTGAGACAACGGAAGGATTGACAATGTACGCAACAACGCAAAAAATTGTAGCATATGTATCTTTTATAAGCATTTTGATTGAAGGTTATGGTGCATGGAAATTTGAAAAAACTTAAACTCCTTTCCAAATAATATAACAACTTTTTTTTTCATTTTGAAACATTAAATATAAAATTGGAATAATTAGTTAATATTTAAGTTGGAATCTTGATGGTTGTTATATTATCCAAGTAAGGCGAGGTTACAATTTTCCC
>JBHLMB010000544.1:0-2914 GCA_048938565.1 Promethearchaeota archaeon
CTTTAGAAAATTTAAAAAAATTTAAGGCTTTATTATTACAATTAATTATCAGAAATTCTTGATTGACTTTAAAATATGGTAGCATTAACTCCTCCAGATGTTCTTCATGTTGATATTCATTTTTTTTTGCGTGTCTTTTAGGGACCTTAATGTCAAATCACTTTCTTATTAAGTAGTAAGACTCTCTTACGGCAAATAAAGTATTATCCTTTCTCAATTTCCTTTTTTTTTTGATTTTTAAATGAAATTTATTTTAATGATTTCCTAAGTATTTCTTATTTTTTTGATGAAGGGAAAAGTTCTTCTAAAGCATTAACAATGTCCCTACATGAATCTAACATTAATTCTACATAATTTATAATATTCTCTTCTGAGCATGTTCCCAATTTTCTCTTTTCCTCTAAGATTAATTCACAAAATCCTTGTATCGTGTTAATTCCGCCTCTAATCTGGAGATTTATCGATTCAAGTGGAAGTATTTCGTCCTTATCCCTGTAAATCTTTTTTATTTCAAAATAAAAACTCTCAAATGCTTCTATATCATCTTGCAAGATTATATTACTACCTAATTTGTGGAACAACATTTCAATTTTTTTTAAATAGAAAATTGGAATGATTGGATAATCTTTATGCCTTAGTAATATCGTAGCATATAATTGCTTTTTACCCCGAGCAGTCTCGTCCTCAATCTCTATTTTTAAAACTTGAGCGTAAAAATTCTCAAAATTAATTGTTACAAACTTATTTTTTGTATTTAAGGCATCTCTTAGGAGGTTTTTTATAAAATTATCGTCTTGGAGGTCGAAAGAAGAAAATAACGCTCTTGGTCCCAATATATGGTCGTATTTCGCAACGAGAGTAATAAATGGGAAATTATCCAAATGATTCTTGATTTTATTGAATACTGCTTTAGTATTTGTATCCTTGTTACTGTAGTTTTTTAGTGTCATATTTTTATTGTTTTTTATAATTACACAATATTGTCTTATATGAATGCATGATCTTAATTGTTAAATAAAAATGTTTGTACACAAAATTATAATAAAGGTAAAAATGGAATAAAAAGAATAATTTTTTACTAATAAATATTATCTTAAGAAGATTAAAGAATAAAAAAATCATTATTATTTTATACTAAAAAGAAAATGATGATATGATGTTTTTCATCAGCTTTTCCTTGTTTTCTTCCAAATAATTACTGTTTTGGATTTCAGTAATGCTAATCAAGTTCCTGAAAGCTTGGTTGGATGAATGTATTTTGGATATTAAAACGCTGAATATTTTTGTTTCTTCGTCAATAAAGAACAATCTCTCGTATAATGTCGAAATTTCATTTGTTTTATCATCTATTGGTTTTAATAACTTCTGAAGCTTTCTTATATATTGAATTTTAAAATCAGCAGATTTTGATTGAGCTATCAAGTGATTCTTATCGTCAGTGACCATGTACATTGTTTTCGATAACTTTTGTGAGTGAGCGTCGAGTATCTTTTTGAGATTTTTAGTATCTTCAGAAAACCTGCTAAATATATCAAAAAATACATTAAATGTTTCTGAAATTAATTCAGGATATATTGATGTGAAATATAATTGGATTGTGTCATTTATCTCAATTAGTTCAAGGATATCGTTTTTAATACTGAATAAATTTAATTTTTGTTGAGAATGAATTAAATCAATTTTATGAAGAATTAAAATTAATTCTGCTCGAATATATTTTTTTTGGATTAGAAGCTCAATCTTTCTAATTTCCTCAATTAAATCTATTGGGTTATTGATCCAAGAGGGATAATCGAAGATATAAATTACTAATTCAGCTCCTTGAAAGACTTTTTGCTGTTCTTCGTCTTTATCTATATAATTATTAATTTCCTGACCTGAAGTATCAAAAATGCTCAAGGTTATATCCATCCAATTATGAACGCTTGTCTCGATTCCTCGCGTTGGATCGAGTGGGTTCATCATTAATAGTAAAGGATCCTTGCCTTCTAAAATGGCACTTATTATGCTCGTTTTTCCCGTGCTTGCTCTTCCAAGTAATAATATTTTTTTTGTCAATTAAATCACTTCAACCATCTGATTACTTTTGTTTTTAATTTTTATTGAGAAAATTATTTATTATAATAGACTTTTCAAGGAATTCTCTGCTTAGTGAATCATCTCCCAGTTCCAAGCATAAATCTGAAATTTTAATGAATAAATCCACAGATTTTACGAGGTCTCCCTCTATTAATGCTTCTTCCGCTTTATTAACTAACCTATCCCTCTCCACTAAGGGTCTTAATAGGGGAGAAATCTCTGCGTTCATCTCTAATAAATCGGCAATGATTTGCATCATTTTTAATCTATTGTTTGGATCAATGGCAACCATAGAGTACGATTTTATGCCCGTCAATCGTTCTATTTCTTTAGTTGTAATTGCTCCATCTCTGTCCTGTTTATTACCAATAATGGCAAGATGTGCGTGAGGTGCTCCTTTTTTTGCTAGTTCTATAAAATTCTTGCTTTTATCTACATTTTCAACCGTTGAATCCGTGATTATCAGAACGGCATCGCTACCCTTTATAAAGCTATTCCATAGAAGGCCAAATTGTTCTTGGCCTGCGAAATCCCATAAGAGAAAGTTCAAGTTACCAATTTTTATTGTTGATATTTCCCCGTTTATTGTTGCTATGTGTTGCATTGGAATTTCGTCTGCTTTAATTAATTGAGAAATCGTCGTCTTTCCTACGCCGGAATATCCAATTAATGAGATTTTAGGTTTTAAATTTCTATGAAACGCATCAATAAAAGGATCAAACGCTTCTTTTATGACCAATTTTGTAGAAAGATTTTCGTTGTCTCCTTTAAAGAAATCATAAAAATCTTCTTTAAGTTTTATCAATTGTTTTTCGAAAAAGTCCTTTTTTAGAGT
>JBHLMB010000545.1:0-2905 GCA_048938565.1 Promethearchaeota archaeon
TCTCCTATTAGCTCTTGTTTATCTGTTTTAAGTTCCTGAATCCAGAGCTTAATTCCCAACAGCAATTCGGTTCTTTCTGCCTCAGCAGAGTTTTTTTCGCTTTTATATTTCTCTTTTAATTTTTCGAAAGTCGCCTTGTTCATTTTTTTCAAGCGGTATTCTCTCGTCAGGTTCTTAAGCTGAAAAGTCTTAGTTTCTATGTTTGTTGTCAATCTCTTTATGATAAATACTTCTTCCATTTCAGATTTTATTTCAGATTCTTCCTGCTTGAGGTCTGCTATTAGCGTTTTAATGGCTTCTAATTTAGCGTTAGTATTTTGCTTAAATGTAAAATCCATCTCATATTGAGGAGATTTGGTCGCAATAAGCACTTCATTTAATTTTTCATTTAGTGTTTTCTTCTGAAAGTCAATTTCGGTTGATCTAATATACAAGTCAATTTGATGTTTTACATCGTCGGGTAGTGGTAAAGCTTCTTTAATATCTGTAGTTTCAATATTTTTTTCCTCTCCCTCCTCTTCTTCTATTTCTTCTTCTTTATCTTCTTCTGATATAGTTTCTTCTATATCTTGCTCCTTCGATTTGTTTTTTTCTGCGATTTCTTGTTCCTTTGATTCAATTTGACTTTGACTCTCTTTTTCTTGAGTTCCTTTTCCCTTTGATGAGTTAGTTAACAATGGCTTTCCGCATGCAATGCAAAACTTATCATTGGGTTTAACAGGATTTCCACAGTATACGCAAAATTTACTCATAATATTCACTTTAATATAAATTGTTAAACCAAATTGTTTAGTTTAATTATAAGAACAATCTAATAAAAAATATTGGGAGGTCGATTTTTATTTTTTTTATCATTGTACCAAATCATTTAAAAAATATTTAACACAAATCAAAAAATTAATGTTTTTTTTACAGTATACTTTATCTTAGTTACTCTATTAGAAATAAAAATCAATGCTTATGGAACCCAAAAAAACATCAGTTCACATTGGATTATTTGGTCACATCGACTCTGGAAAGACAGCGTTAGCTTCCGCACTTAGTGAAGTGATATCAACTGCAGGAATTGATGCACATCCTCAAAGTAAAGAGAGAGGAATTACGATAGATTTGGGATTCACGAGCCTTGTGTTAGATAATTATCTGATTACTTTAGTAGACGGACCAGGACATGCCGATCTCATAAAGATCAGTGCCTCATCAGTAGAAATAATAGATTGTGCCATTATAGTCATCGACATAAACAAAGGCCCTCAAGTTCAAACGGGCGAACATATTATCATGATCGAAGCTCTCGATATAAGAAATCTGATAGTCGTGCTCAATAAAATCGATCTTTTCAAGGGAAGCATCGAAGAAGAAATCAATAGGGCAAGAAATTTTTTCGCAAGCACGGTCTATGGTGCCAATATTCCAATTTATCCAATTTCTGCTAAAAAAAATCAAGGAATTCAGGACTTAAAAGAAGGAATCCTTAAAACTATAAAAGGCTTGTCAATAAAAAGGGAAACAGAAGGAAGCCTTGTTATCCCAATAGACCATCATTTTTCAATTAAAGGAATGGGAGCAATCTTAACTGGTACTATTTTGCGTGGAAACTTAAAAACAGGTCAAACCGTCAGCATTCTACCTATAAACGAAATTGGGAGGGTTAAAAATATCGAAATTTTCCATCAAAATGTTGAAACTGCCGAAGCAGGGGATAGAGTAGGGATCAATGTGAAGAATATAAATATGAAAAAGGTTTTTAGAGGTTGTGTCATAACTGACAGCGAGCAGGTTTTCACAAACACGGACATATTAGAAATCCTAGTAAAAAAAAGCGTTCTTTTCAAGCCAGAGACACATATTGGAACGCAGGTTCACCTTACAATAGGCATGAGCACTGTTATCGGAAACATCTTCCCTTATTACGAAGAAGAGGGTAAAAAGATCCAAACAATCATAACTAGCGACAAAAAGGAATTCAGAGCTTTTATTTTGCTGAAAGAAAGGATCTTAATAAGAAAAGAAAAAGCTCAAATTCTTATAGCAAGACTTGATTTACCTCCAACATCATTACGCATACTTGGTTCCGGAAGAATTATAAATATCATAGAAGGGGGTAACATACCTTCATTGTACAAATATAAGCTAAAAGAAGGAATCATCACAAATCCAGATCATTCCCTAGGAATTGTTTGTTCTGGACTTGCACAAAGCGCAATCGGAGCAAAAAAAATCGTGGGAAAGAAATTAGATTCTCCTTATACCAAGATATTAGCCACCTTTGGAACCAAAGGAGCGGTGATTGTTGGAATCGAGTCTGGAATAAAGGTTGAAAAAAATGATGTAGTAATTTTAAAAGAATTGAGAAAATATCACCTAAAAAAGATTTAAATTTCTAAAAATTATTATATTATTAACTATTTAACGAGCATAAACGAATGTCCGGAGATCACCTAAAAGAGATAAATGTGAGCCAAGATATATTAGACGAGCTTATGCGTAATTTAGAAGACCTTGAAAGTAGCACGGATTTGGAAGGAACGGCAATTGTATCTAAAACGGGACTTAGAATCGCTAGTTCTGAAACTGCAGATGTCGTTGCAGACATATATTCTGCGAGCCCTGCAACTCTAATCTCGTTAGGGGAAAAAATCAGTCAAGATTTGAATCAAGGCGAGCTAAAGGAAATCGTCATTCGAGGCACAAAGGGTTACACCATAATTCTCGTTACAAGTCAAGAAGATCATTTCATGTTATTTACAAATTGTTCCAAAGGCTATAAACTTGGCTATTACTTTCACAAAATACGCAAGGCTTTTAATGAAATGAGACCAATTTTAGATAAGATAATTCCTCATGGCTCCTATGCTTGAAAATCCATTTAGATATCGATATTTTCAGAAGATTTCACCAGCAT
>JBHLMB010000546.1:0-2904 GCA_048938565.1 Promethearchaeota archaeon
ATTTTTCTATTGAGAACATCCGCAAATATTTGACACCAGATATTACTACTTCCCCCTCCACCTATAATATTGAGTTCAGGTATAATGGAAGCTCCTTTTTTCATTCCAATTCTCTCCTTTTTAACCCATTTTTTGATGAATTTTTCCACATATATGAATAACCATCGCACATTATATGCAACACCTTCAAAGATTGCTCTCAACATATGCTCACGCGACATTTCCAAAGAAAGATTATATAAACCTCCACGTATTGTAGGATTTTCAACAGGCGTTCTCTCTCCAATAAGCCAAGGGGTAAAAATGAGATTATTTGCTCCAGCTGGTGTGTTTTCTACTATTCTATCAAAAATTTTATAAACATCAGGTACCGCTTCTTCTTTTAAAAGTTCATCCTTATGATATAGAAAATTATCTCTAATAAATGATAATGCTCCTCCTGCAATATCTTGTTCATTTACTAAAAGATATCTATTTGGGATAGCAGATGGGACGCTTGCCATCATATGAAAGACATCTGTTTTTTTACGAGGGACATGACAAAGTATCCAATCCGATGTGCCAATATAAATATGACCTTCATAATTTTTAACAGCACCTGAGCCTATAGCTGCAGAATGCAGATCAGGCGCACCCATAACTACTTTTATCTCTTTTTGGAGACCTAATTCATCTGCAACCTCTTTTTTTATTGTTCCTAACACATCTGTAGTTTTTTTTAATTCGGGTAATTTATTTGGATCTATTTTTAATTTTTTTATTAAATTCTTAGAATAATTAATATTGTTAATGTTACGAATATCTGTGCACCAATGGAGTTGGATTGATGCGGTTGATGCAGCAAATTTTCCTGTCAACTTTAAATTAATATAATCTTGAGGTTCTAAAAATTTATAGGTCTTTTTATAAATGTCTGGAAGTTCATTTTTTAACCAAAGTATATGAGCAATTGGATCCTTCCCACTTTGTTCTGGGATTCCTCCTGTTTTATTAATCCAAGTAAAAATTTTGCCTAAAGAATATCCGGAAAATTTTATCAAACCTTTGAAAGAATTTTTTATATATTTAGCTCCACGCGTGTCCATCCATATGATTGAATTATATAAGTGATTTCCGTTTTGATCCACAGCAACAGTACCACTCCACTGACTTGTATTACATATTCCTACAATATCTTCAATAGGGACGCAGCCACTATCAATAACTTCCTTAGCTGTTTTCTTTATAGCATTCCACCAATCATCTGGATTTTGCTCTGCCCCTCCTCCTTTAAAAATGTGCAATGGTACTTCTTCATAGGCCCATTCAAGTACTTCACCATGAGTCGAAACAATAGCTGATTTTGGACCACCAGTCCCATGATCTATAGCTAAGATGTATTTCTTTGCATTTTTCGACATAAATAATACTAATTTAAATCTTTTATTGAATTTTTGGAATTTTTCTACTAAAATATAAGAATTTAATAATAATTTAACATATTTGTATATTTGAAATTTAATTTAATTCAAATGATTTAATGAAATTTCATAAGGGTGAATGAAATGGTTAGTGAAGATCCTATTTATCGTGAGCTTCATAAAAAAATTGACGAGAGTATGCCAGTAGGATTTCCTGCGTCGGATGAAGGATTAGAAATTCGCTTATTGGAAATGCTTTTTACTCCAGAAGAGGCTAAAATTGCTGTACATTTAGGCGCTCTACCTGAACCTTTAAAAAGGATTAATCGCAGAGTAAATAAAGGGGGCATTTCCATAGAAATAAGTAAATTGGAGGAGGTTTTGGATAATTTAGTTGAGAAGGGAGCCATTATGGGAGGACCACTATTAGATGATAAGGAAAAAAATATAAAACGATATAGTTTGGCGCAATGGGCAGTTGGTATGTATGAATTTCAGGTAGGTAGAATGACTAAAGAATTTGCTGAATTAGCAAATAAATATATATGTGAAACATTTTATAAAGAATTTCATCGTAAGGACACACCACCTCAAATACATACAATTCCAGTAGAAAAAAGTCTTACCCCCGAGCATCATATTGGTACATATGATAATATAAGAGATATAGTAATGAATAAAGTTGAAAAAATTGCCTTAATAGATTGTGTATGTAGACAAGAGCATGATATCTTAGAAGAACCATGCAAATTATCCGATATTCGTCGTTGTTGTGTCATGTTCAATGATTTAGCGGAAGCTACAATTGAAAATAGTACTGGAAAAGAAGTTTCTAAAGATGAATTTTTCGATATTTTAGATAAATACCAAAAGGAAGGATTTGTGCTTCAGCCCCAGAATAACCAAAATCCACTATTTATGTGCATATGTTGTGGTTGTTGTTGTGGAGTTTTAATAATGGCGAAAAAATTTCCAAAACCAGCTGAGTACTATCTTTCAAATTTTTACGCACAGTCAGATCCAGAACTTTGTAATGGATGTGAGACTTGTCTAAAGCGGTGTCAAATGGACGCAATTACAATGGTCGATGAAAAGTCTATAGTAGATTTAGATAGATGTATAGGATGTGGAAATTGTATAGTAACGTGTGGAATGAAAGCTATGTCGCTCATTAAAAGGGAAGAAGAGGTTGTTCCGGCAAAAGATATGGATGATATGTATCAAAAAATTATGCAAAAAAAGATTAGGTACGTAGAACATTAAATATACTTCGTAAACTCTTAATTGGAGTAAGAATTTAAAATTTTTTTTTTTTTTAATTTATATTTAGAAATTGAACGCGGTTTGTAATAGAACTTTATTTTAAATCATAACCTTATTTTTAGATGGTTTCATTTCTTTATTATTACAATTTAATTTTAAATTAAATAAGTTAAATTAACTTAATTAGGGGTTGTCAATTTAAATTGAGTATGAAATATGAGGAACAAATAGCTAGAATTAA
>JBHLMB010000547.1:0-2903 GCA_048938565.1 Promethearchaeota archaeon
GCTAAAGATAAACCCATAAAATTAGACGAATATCGAAAAAATTCGATTTTTTTTCATTATTATAACGAAATCGTGCGATATTGGAATCTATTGAATTATATCATGAAAAAAACGCATAGGGCAATGGGATTAAAAAATGAATTGAGTTTATCAGAGGAAGTGAGACATATTTATGCAACTTATCGATTCAAATTTGAAAGTTCTCAACAAGAAAATGTAGTAAAAGAATTCGATTCTACTGTTAGAGAACAAATTAGAGTTTATTTAAATAAGCTGAAAACTTTTTCGTTAGATCGAGCGCTAAGAAATAAATCTGAAAGAGAAAAACTTAGCATCGTGGAAGCTTTTCCTAGTTTCTTTATAGAACACCTTCTACCAGTTATATCGCTTAAATTTTTGAAGGATAACATACATTATATGAATAACCAGCAGCGAAAAGGATATTTCTTTATAAGAGAAGCTATGAAATCCCATGTGGAAAATTTTTTAACAGCAAGAAATATTAAATACAAAAAGGATGGAGTAGTAGAAGGTTTATATCAAGTCCCCATACAATATAAAAAAGAAATCATCAGAAGTGAATCATTCAAGCAAGGTAATATAATTCTCCAAGATAAATCCTCTGTCTCCGTTGTAAATCTTTTGGATCCAAGACCTAACGAACTTATTTGCGATATATGCGCCGCACCTGGTATGAAAACAACATTGATAGCTCAATATTCTGATTATTCATCAAGAATAATAGCATTAGATTTTTCTTTAATTAGAATAAAGCAATTCAAAGGGCTCAAAAACCATAATAATCCATTAAATTTATTCTTATTAAACACTGATAGCATAAAGATTCCAATTCGTCCGGAAATAAAATTTGATAAAATATTACTGGATGCTCCCTGTACGGGTAGTGGAGCTTTAGGACCCCATCCAGAATTAAAAAGGAGGCAATCAATTTCATTTCTATTTCAAAATAGTGTTATCCAAAATAAATTATTAAATACATCTCTAAGCCTGTTGAAAAAAAATGGCATATTAGTTTACTCTACTTGTAGCCTATATCCAGAAGAAGGAGAATATCAAATAAAAAAAATTTTAAATCAAGTAACTCCCTTAGAAATACCCTCGTGGTTTTCGCCAAGCTATCGCATAAATGGTAAAAAAATTCCGGGAGCAGGAAGGCTCTTTCCATCAATTCACGAATCCCAAGGTTTTTTCATTGGAAAATATCAGAAAAAAGAGTAACTCAAATCAAGTTAGGAAATAATTTTAATTCAATTAGGGAAGAAAAACAAATATACTTGAATATAAATTTATCATTATTAAAGCAGTAGAAATGTTCAAAACAAATGTGTAATAATTTTTAACTATAAAACTACAGAAAATAAATTTTTAACGATGGTTGATTCTAAGAGAAAATATATGACAGTTGGCCAAATTGACGCAACAGGCGTCAAAGGACCCCACGAAAAAGAACTAGAAGACATAAGCGAAGCAAAATACCAATTCTTTGTTAATTTAGATAATAATGATTTAAAAAATATCATAGAAAACCACATAGGCGGAAAGCTTGAGAATATTGGTTTTAACGAGGACTGGGCTATTTTGATCGAAATGTTCCCTGAAGTAAATATTCACATGGCATATTCTTATTATGGAGACGAATTTGGGGATGGAATCGAAGCAGAATTCAAGTTCTACTTTTCAGGAGAGCGCGTGGGATGGGTTCCAGGAGAAGATAGTGCAACTTTCATCGATATCCTCATGGATTTCATAGTCAGGAAGATCAAGAATGAAAAACCATTTGAAAAGAATTACGCAGAAAAAACAGAATTAATGCAAAAAGTTCTAGTTCAAAGAAGCGAACCATTCAAATATTTGAAAGAAGAAGACAAGAACTCCTTATCTGAATTTATAGGGGGGAAAATGTGGAAAACACCAAGCGGTTGGAGGATCAAGCGAGAAGTTTTTCCTAACATTTTTATCGAAGTCATTTGGGACGAGCAATCGGGTTTGGACATTAAATTTTCGGGGGATAATCTATCAGAGAATATAGGGAGTTATCACATCGAATTAGTGGGAATTTTCTTAATTAATCACATACTCAGGTATGTTTCAACCAAATACAAGGATGCCGAACTACCAGAAATTTGCTCAATGATGTTTTCAAGATACTATACAAAGCAATTCGAAGATTAAATTTTTTGATTTATTCCTAAAGAAAATTATCTATTTCGTTGAATTTTTTTCTAATTAATACTTGGTCAAATTCTTTTTTGATAATGTCGATTATTTTAAAGCGCTGAACAGGATCTATAGCCACTAATCCATGTGTTTGAACGTGAAGAAGGTTTTCTACTCTAGAAGCATTCATCCTGCCATCAGTCTTGCATAGGTCTTGTTTATTGGCGATTCCAATTATTGGACATTCATCTTCAACGATCTTCTTAGATAAATCGATTAATTCCCTCGAATTTAAGACATTTTTTGGTGTTGAATCAGTTACTACAAAAATAATATCTGAACCTACAAGATAATTTTTAAGGTAAGTTTTTATATATGCTTGTTGTCCTCCAAAATCCCAAACATTAAGTCTATAATTATCCGAAACAATAGATTTAAGATCTAATCCTTGAGTAGGTAAATATCTTGTCGTAATTCGGTTTTGAGAAATTAATTGCATTATTGATGTTTTTCCAACTGCGGGGTGTCCGATAATAGATAATTTTATTAAATTTTCGAAATTACTCGATTTCATATTATAAAATAATTAAAAATCTTTTATAATCTGGATTGCTATCATTCTTCTTTAATTCTAGCGATATCCTCGTATTTTAAGGATAATTCATTATTATTTATTTTATTATTTTTTCTTGATATTCAAGGATTAATTTTTAAGGATATATGAT
>JBHLMB010000548.1:0-2895 GCA_048938565.1 Promethearchaeota archaeon
GCCTCATCGTAGAACACCCCAAGAGAGTAGCATCCAATGTCTCCCGCAACTACGAGTTTTCCACCCAGTCTCTTCTTCACAGTACGAACCGCCCAGTAGAAGTTGCGATGAGTGCATCCTGCACAGAACGTGAGTGGTCTGTCTACAAGTAGGTCTGAAGAGTGGTCTATGTGTTTCACCTTTTCCTCTTGTCCTGTCAACTTGGCTAGGCCTATTTTAATGCGCGCGCATGTAGCTGGAGAAAGCCTACAAGACTCAAACCGCGTTTTACGATTTAGTCTTGAAAAAGTTAAATAAGAATTAACATTTCCTTCCAAATAGCTTTAGTATCGCTTGAGAACCTGATTAATTAAAAAATTTTCTTGAAATCATTAAAAAATATTTATTGATTTTACTAATTATTCAAATTCTGCTTGACACGACCAGCACTTATCTCCTTTTTCTTTCAAGGATTTAACGCAGTTTTAACAATAAAACATTTTGCATTGTGGACATAAGTACAAGTCGTGTCCCTAGAAGGATTCATTACATCGTGACATTCGGACTTGTTGACGAGCTCGATCTGGACCTTACCCCCAAGCGAACGGGCGACCTCGACCCGCCCTTGTTTGAGATCCTCCCTCCCTATATCGCCTCTAAGGTTATAAAACTGATCTTCCCATTAAAAGTCCCCTATTTGAGGCTCGAGATGGGTATCCTGATGGATTAGAACGCTGGCTAAGCCGGGAAGCCAAGATCGCCGGGAACGCTCCCGAAGCCACATGGATTCCAACGGACCCGTCCCTTAAGAAGCGGCTTGCGGATGCAGGGATCGAAGAAAACATCGAATGGGGAACCGTAGTGAGCTTTCTTTCCCGAGAACGACGAGATCACCCCCGGAACAAGTTAATCACGAGAAAGTAAAAATCGAAAGAAAAACTATAACAATGCTCCATTGAATAGGATGCACGGGTAATGTTTTTAGAATATGCTCAAAACGCAGTTGTCATATTTCTCGTATTCTTCTTTGATGTGTATTGGGATTAAAGCTAGATTTAATAAAACATACCTTTCCGAATATGATCCGTTGCAATAGAGGAAATGTTTATTAGTTCTAAATTCCTACTATTTTTTAATTTATGTTGTTTTTTACTTAAATGAGTTGTTATACAATTAACTTGTAAATTTAAGTATTAATAAAACCATATATTTTTAATAAAATATAAAAAAAAATAATGTGATAATTTAAAATGTATCATATTGACGGAAGCGACTATTTGAAAACGCCATACTACCAGAAAACGCGCTCGGTCTGTCCAGAGTGCTTGCAACCGATAAATGCGGAGATTTTAGAGGAGAACGACGAAATTTTTATGAAAAAAACATGTCCAGAACATGGCGATTTTTCTGATAAAATATCTTCTAGCGCCAAGTATTATAAGTGGACTCATTACGCCCAGAGAAACGAGAAGGGCGAGGTCGAATGGGAGTTCCTGAAGAACGGAGAGACAAATCCCCCTGATTGCGAAGTTACTGATATGAGAGGTTGTCCTTACAATTGTGGCCTGTGTTCGGAACATATTTCCACGTGTCAATTGGCGTTAATTGATCTAACAAATCGGTGTAATTTTGCATGTAATTTTTGCTATGCTAATGTTAAAAAAGCGGGATATTGGATTGAACCCTCGCTCGAAGAAATCGATAGAATAATGACACATTTCAGGAGCAAGCCCCTTCCTCCTGTTGCAATAATGTTCACGGGAGGGGAGCCAACTGTCAGAAAAGATTTTCCTGAAATCTGTAAAATGGCCAAATATCACGGTTTTAAGGAAGTAATTGTCGCAACTAACGGTTATGGCTTCCAAAAAAAAAACGGAGGCTTAGAATGGACAAAAAATGTTCACGAAATGGGCTTAGACACGTTATATTTCCAATTTGACGGCATTAACGATAACACATACGAAAAAACTCGCGGAATCAAGAATTTAATGAAGTACAAGCAACGAGTAATTGAAAACTGTCGTAAAGCTGGCCTTTCTTCTGTTGTTCTTGTAGCAACCATCGCAAAAGGAGTTACCGACTTGGAAATTGGAAATATCGTCCAATATGCCGTAGATAACATTGATGTCGTGAGAGGTATAACATTCCAACCCGTATCCTTATGCGGACGTATCACACACGAGGAGATGACCAATTTGCGTATTACGAACGCAGATGTCATAAAAGAAGTCGACAAGCAAACAAATGGTAAGATAGGTATTGAAAACGCGTGGTATCCTTTATCAACAATTACTGAACTCGGAAGGATCATAGCTTATCTCGCCAATGTAGAGCCAGTCGAATTCACATGTCATCCTGATTGCGGATTTGCAACTTACATGGCACTGGATCCAACTACAGGAGAAATGCTCCCCATCATGGAATATTTTGATCCATTGAAAGTCATCGACTTTGCAAACAAGTTCTGGGCAAAGATCAAGCACAAGGAAAAAAAACCTTTAAAGCTTTTTAGTAATGTATTAGGTGAAGGAATTGGAGGAATGCTCGATAAGGGTTTAAACGCCCTTGACAAGGCACAATTACGAGCAAGATTCCTTTTAGGTGTACTTCAATACACTAAAAAACCGGGTAAATTAATGGAAATGTTTAGCCGATTGCTTATAAATGGCAAATGGGAATCCGTTAGCGCATTCACTCACGGGTCGCTTTTAATTTCTAGCATGCACTTTCAGGACGCCTATAACTTTGACGCTGAAAGGGCAAAAAGGTGTATTGTACATTTTGGCATTGCCATGCCCGATGGAAGCGTGAAAGAATGTTCCTTCTGTACTATGAACACATTCCATCGAGAAGGTATCGAAAAACAAATAGCAAAGAAGATTACCCAAAAAGTAGAGAACGAATTTGATACTACTA
>JBHLMB010000549.1:0-2893 GCA_048938565.1 Promethearchaeota archaeon
AGCGTCGATGTACGAGAGATTGTATAAGATTGAAATATTTCTATTGTTTTTCATGAATAACTTATCAAGCTCTTCTTGTATCTCGTTGATGGTTAGATTTAATTTCTTTATTACCCGTTTTTTTATCACTTCCAAGGATTTATTAAAGTGGAACTCTCGAATTCTAGATATGAAAGTACTAAGGACCATCGTGTATGTTATGAGAATGTCGATTTCCTCCTCAGAATCAAGATTACAAAATTTATCTTCTATTTTTTCAATTATTTCTTTGATGTCTTTTCTTTCAATTCCTTCAATAAATATGAATGGTAAAAAAAATTGAAGGTACTTTCCTTCTATAAAGAATCGAAGGTTCTTCTTGAAAAGATCTTTGAATTTATGAACGATTTGTCCTGATTTACTGATCTTTATTGAAATATCCGGAGTTCTTCCAATAATTAAATCGCGCCCACTATAATAGAATTGTTGGTTAATTAAATTATCAGTAGCTTCGTGCAACTTCTCTAATATTAATTTCATGATGCTAAAAGGAATGAGTGATTATCTTATTACAATTCCTATAATTTATTTAATCATATTGATTATAAATTACAGTAATATTAAGATAGTATTTTTACTTAATATTATATGATAATTTTTTACAAAATCTACGATAATAAAAGGTAATAAAAAAATGGGTTTAAAATTAGCTTCTACACTAGCAATGACCGCTTTATTTGCCCTAATGTATGCATTAGTTTTCGTCATTGGAGTTTGGTTTTTACCTTCAGGTGTTGTTGGACTCTTAATAATGGTAGCATTCACTCTTGGAATAGTACTTCTCCAATATGCTATATCTCCATACATCATTCAATGGATATACAGAATCGAATGGGTTTCTTACGAAGAATACCAGATGAGGTATCCTCACTTGGCAAGTATAGTTGATCGAGTCGTTCAAATCAACAATATAAAGCCACCAAGACTTGGTATCATTCACGATCGAAATCCAAACGCTTTTACTTTTGGACACACGAAAAACAACGCGAGAGTCGTACTCACGGATGGCATTCTCGAATATCTAAGCAAGGACGAACAATCTGCTGTATTAGCTCACGAGTTAGGCCATGTAATACACTCGGATTTCATATTGATGACCGTCGTATTCGCAATTCCACTTGTTTTTTTGACAATTGGGAGATGGGCTTATTATACAGCGAGATTTTCAGGAGTTAGATCGAGAGATGACGAAGGAAGTGCTGCTTACTTGTTATTGTTTGCTGTCGCCGTGTTGTCCTATATAGCATATTATGTTGGTTTCTTGGTGTCATTGATCATAAGCAGAATTCGAGAATATTACGCAGACGAGCACGCAGCAGAAGTTCTCGAAAATCCCAATCACTTGGCAACTGGTTTAGTAAAAATAGCATATGGATTAGTAGCCGAAACCGGCGTTTCGGTAAAAGAGAGAAGAACCGCAAAAACTAACGCATTACGGGGGATGGGAATCTTTGATCCTTCAAAAGCGAAAGGTTTAGCCCTTACTTCAATGAACAGTTTTGGAGCGTACTCTCCCGAAGTAATTCAAGCAGCTGCAGCATGGGACTTGTTTAATCCGTGGGCAAAGTACTATCAGGCTTTCAGCACGCATCCTCTTCCTGCAAAAAGAATCCAGAGACTCAATGAACAATGTGAAACATTTGGAAAGACGCCTGAAATTGATCTATCAAAAGCCAGGGAGATTAAAGAAAAACAAGCAGGTAAATCGATGCTTGACGAATTTTTATTGGATGTGACCATAAAAAACCTAGCATTTATCATCTTGATAACAATGGGAATTATCTCGATTTTATGGCTTTTTGGATCCTTCGATTTTATGGGACTTACCTTCGTTTTCAATGCTATATCGCCAAAATGGTTAGCTATATTGTGGTTTGGCACCTTTTATCTTATGGGTTTTGCGTTCATTCTTCGAACGGGATTTCAATACAAAAAGGGATATGAACCAAAAACAATTGTTGACCTTGTGACATATGTAAAAGCGTCTCCAATACGATGCGTTCCTGCGATTATAGAAGGAAAGATCGTCGGTCAAGGGATACCAGGCTATTATTTTAGCGAAGATCTTTACTTTCAAGACGATACTGGCTTGATATACATCGATTATAGGTTTGGATTGCGCATTGCTGATTTGATCTTTGCGTTATCGAAAGCAAAAAGGCTAGTGGGAGAAAGAGTGAGAATTAAGGGATGGTATCGAAGGGGACCTAGTCCATACTTCCAAGTCCATACTATAGAAACCGAATCTGGTAGAAGATTCAAGAACTACGCTCGACACTTTTCATATGTTTGGGCTGTGTTGGTTTTCTTAATTGGAGCCGTCTTGTTCTACTTTGGATTCTTTGTCTTATAGTTTTTTTAATTTTTTTTTTTATTAATTCATACTTGCAGAAAAAATAAGGTCTTGTTTCAATTGAAGAAAATCGAACTTCTTGCACCGCTTAAAAATCTTAAATCGCTAAATGCAGTGTTAAACAAGGCAGACGCTGTTTATTTTGGAGTTGAGTCCTTGAACATGAGAGCTTTTAGCGATAACTTCAAGCTAGTAGACTTGCCAAAAATCGTAAAAAAATGCCACGATAACAACATAAAAGCGTATTTAACCACGAATGTCATTGTCTATGAAAACGAGTTTGATTTACTGCAAAAAATATTGATCGAAGCAGTAAAAGCAGAAATTGATGCGGTTATTGCGCACGATATTGGAGTCATTGAGCTCACAAAACAAATCGGTCTTAAATTTCACATATCCACGCAGGCTAATATTTCTAATTCTCGCTCTGCTCTTTTTTACGAGTCTTTAGGCATGAGTTTAGACGGTTTAAAATCTGATTATCCATAGAGCGGCCAAACA
>JBHLMB010000550.1:0-2875 GCA_048938565.1 Promethearchaeota archaeon
TTCAATTCGTTTAAATTAATCAATACAAATAGATTATTGAGAGATGCGTCTATTTTTGGGATGGGAGGTTCGTTATTGAGTAATTGATTTAAATATGATAATTTCATTTTCAAATTGAGAGGTAAATCAGAAGCGTCTAGTGAAGCACCAAAAATTTTGATTTTTTCTTTCACGATTTAGTTCAATTTTTGTCTTAACAAGAATTTTTTGGTGTTGATATCTAATTGATTTATTTTTTAAGCTATAAGGTATTAACATTTTTTGATTGAAAAAAAGGAGATATTATAATGAACCATACAGATGTAATTCGAGAGATTGCAAAAATCGTGGGAGATCAAAATGTTTCAAATGATATTGAGATGCAATACCTTTATCACTACGATTTTATTACAGCAGAACCTGAAGGTCGATGTGATATCGTAGTAATGCCAGAATCCGCTGAAGAAGTTCAAAAAATAATTTTAATTGCTAATAAATATAAAATTCCCGTGGTTCCTTGGGTTTCTGGAATAAATTTTGGTTCTACTGCTACACCTTTAAAAGGTGGAATTGTAGTTGACCTAAGAAAGCTTAATCGCGTGCTTGAAGTCAATGAAGACGATATGTATGCTTTAGTAGAAGGTGGAATAACTTGGGCAGACTTACAAGGATATCTTGGAAAACATCATCCCGATTTAAGAGCAGGAGTAACTTGGTCTCCTCCGGGGACTGGAGTTGTCGCGTCTTGTCTATGCTATGGAATGTTTGATTTAGGAAACTTAGGCGGAACGGGAGCAGAATTCATTAATGGATTAGAAGTGGTGATTGGTTCCGGTGAATTGGTGAAAGTAGGTTCTTGTAGTCTTTCTGATTGTTGGTATGGACGACAACCGTTGCCAGATTTGGCGGGATTATTCATCGGATGGGAAGGTTCAACAGGGATTGTTACAAAAGCTGCAATAAAACTATGGCCGAAGTTGCCATTCCGAAAAGATTACACGGCGATAGGAAAGGCATTTAAATATGGTATTCCAATATTACTCAAATTATCTAAGGCGGGTTTGGGAATATGTGATTTTGTGTTTCAAAATTACGGATGGCTTCAATCAACTATGGAAGGGAACGAGCATAAAATTCCTAAAGATCCTTTTGAAGTAAACATGCCCGATTTTTTTTCGTTTATCACAACTCAAGCATACACGGAAAAACAGCACGAGGCTCAATGTGAAGCGATCGAGCGTATATTAAATGATGGCCGCTTAAAATTAGCAGGTGAAGCATCAACTGGAGCAAATGAAGTACCAATTCACCTTTGGGGTTGTTGGAATTTTTCTCGCGGTGGTGGTGGTCAATGGATTGGAAGTTATTGCTCGACTCGAGATGTAGTAAAATACTACGAACTTTCAAGGAAGGTTTCTCTTAAGTATGGACATTCTCCACAATTCTATGGACGTATACTTTTTGGTGGTCATTATGTTGTCGCGCGTACCAATATTAATTTCAATAAGAACGATTCAAGGGAAATTGAATCCGCTCGAGAAGTCTTAAAGGAAATTCACGAGGAGGTACAATCTATTGATGGTGTGGTGATGTATAAAGCTCCAAAATGGGCTCACGAGGTATATGAAAAGAAAACATTGCCTGCAACTTTAGAATTAATGCAAAAAGTAAAAAAACTCTTGGATCCAAATGGAATAATGAATCCCGGACATGGATGGGGCGATTCAACTGACTAAAAAATTAAACTACCAACGAGGTACAGGTATTAGCAAGGTAAATCTCAAACAAGAAGAACATAATATCAATAAACACGAGAAGATTGACCATTATAAAGATATTGTCTATCAATGTGGCAAGTGTGGCACCTGTAGAACCGTTTATCAAGATGTAAATTGGGCTAGAATTTGTCCCTCGGGGGAATTTGGCAAATTCGAACCATATTATTTAGGTGGTAAGAATTTACTTGCGTGGGCACTTACTTCTGGTAAATTAAAATGGACAGATAATTTAGCAAAAATCTTTTATCATTGCTCCGTCTGCCTTGCATGCGCCCAACAATGCCAAATACCCGAAATTCACGCTTACGCTGGAGATTGGCTCATGGCTATGAGAGAAGAAGCCGTAAATCAGGGATACGGACCAATGACGGAACATTTAAAATATACTGAATCTATTGAAAATGAAAATAATCCTTATAACGAGCGAAATGCGGATAGACTGAACTGGCTTCCTTCAAATGTTAAAATATCCCCTGATGCAAATTTGGCCTATTTTGTAGGGTGTACTTCAAGCTATAGAGAGCAACAGATAGCGATTTCTACAACCTATATATTGAATTCTCTGGATGTGGACTTTAGGATTCTTAATGAAGAGTGTTGCTGTGGATCGCCAGTCTATATGACAGGGCAAGCAAGCAAGGCGAAAAAAATAGCTGAAGCTAATATAAAGAAATTTAAAGCTGCAGGAATTGAAAAAATCATAACTTCTTGCGCAGGATGTTATCGCACGCTAAAAGAATTATATACAAAAAATTTTGGTTTGAACCACGAAATAGAGATCCTTCATTTACCTGAATTCTTGCTCGCTAAATTTAAAAGCGGAGAATTAAAATTTAATAATACAACGGATTTTAAAATTACTTACCATGATCCTTGTCACATTGGTCGACACATGGGGATGTACGAGCAACCCCGTGAACTTTTACAAAGCATTCCTGGAATTGAATTGATCGAAATGCCTAGAAACAAGCATAACGCATGGTGTTGCGGATCAGGAGGCGGCGTTAGATCAGCGTTCAAGGAAATGTCCGCTTTTGCTGCAAGAGAAAGGATTGAAGAGGCTAAAGAAACAAGTGCAGAAGCACTAGTATCGTGTTGTCCGTTTTGCTTGAACCAAT
>JBHLMB010000033.1:0-11456 GCA_048938565.1 Promethearchaeota archaeon
GACTTCGGAAAAAAAGGAGGCCGCGTCATACACATAATCAGCCATACCCACTTGCAAAAAGGGGGAAATAAAGGAAAATACGCTTCAGCACTAATTTTGACAAATATTTTAGATGAAAAAATATCGCAAAAAATGGGAATGTCCACACCACGGTATGTTTCCGATTGGACGCAACCTCAACAAGCAGCAGGCCAACAACAATTTTCTGGAGAGCCAGACGATTGGCTCAGTCCTCCTTCTGAAGAAGGATTTTTAACACCAAGCACGGGGAGATCTCCCGGAAATACGGGCCTAACGGGCACGTCACAGATCAATGAAGTAGACCGGATCCCGATTTCATTAGGACGCTCGTGTGCGTATTGTGAATTTGATTTTGACGATGCTCAGGATAAGATTTACCAATGTCAAGAATGTGGTGCGTTATACCACAAAGAATGCCTTAATACTCAAATTAACGAGGGTGTCTGTAAAAATTGTAATAGGATTCTTTTATGGTGAAAAATCAGGAATATAATATGGTCAAGATCGTTTTGGATTATCTCGACAAAAAACTCAAGATTATTGATTATTATGGCCAGTGCGAATCGCCTAACTTTCAACATTTTTATTTGGTAGATATGTTGAAAAAGGGACATTTTGTTATGCCTATGAATTTCGATTTTATAATGAAGCGAGACAGACTTTTTATTAGCACCTAATAAAAGCGAAATTTATATTTCTTTCTTAATTAAAATAGTTAGTATTGGCGCGCGTGAACGACGCGTTACCAATCGCATGAAAAAGCGTAGGTGAAAAATTGAAATGAGCTTTGGAATTAAAATTGATATGGACGCCTGTAGCGGGTGTGGGACCTGTTTTGAGGTCTGTCCTTCTGAGTGCTTCGACGAGCCCGAAGGAGGCAAGGTTGTCGTCAACGAAGACAACCGGGAAGAGTGCGTCGGCTGCAGGGCGTGCGAAACGCAATGTCCCGAGGAAGCAATCGAGATCACCGAAGACTAAAAAGATACTTTGGTAAATCACAACTCTCTATTTTTTTTTCTTTCTTTTCCTTTCCTTTTTCTTGCAGGATTCAAGAATGATTTTATTGGCCGTGCATGAGAATACGTAAGTAAAAATATCGTAATAAACCGTTAAGCAAACAATTCTGCACCCCTGTCTCATAATTCCACCGCAAGATCCTCTCGAGCGGACGAATCACCCTTGAGAATTAATAGGCGATGGTTAAAAACCATCGTAATAGTCATCGTGTTGATATTATAAGTTGGTTTTTTTCTTAGAGTGGTTGGATTTTTGAACTCTAATTTAGAAATCTTTGAAATTCCGTTAGGCATCATGGGTGGGATCTTGATCAGTTTAAGCTCTATTTCAATTCTTTGCTTGTATATATGTGGAAATAAAGACGAAAGCTTGGAAGATTTCTTAAACGGATAATTTCCTTTGATGCATACAATATTGATATTTAGAAAATCGAATAATTATAATTTTAGGAATGATAATGTATTTCTGTTAAAACTTTAAACAGGCACATTTATTATTTGAAATTTTATCCAATTATTGAATTACAAATCAATAGTATAATTATTAATTATGAGTAATATTTCTATGAATTTAACTAAAATATGGACTTATAAGTGTTCCGAATCCATTTTATGCTTGGAAAGTGGCGATATCAATGACAATGGGCAAGTTGAAGTCATAGTAGGAACCAGTTCTGGGAAAATTTTGATTTTATCTTGCGAAGGAAAACTCTTATTTGAACGAACAATTTGCGATGATTTGGCAATTTTCCACCTAAAATTGGACGATTTAGATAACGATGGAATTGTTGAGCTCATCGCTGGTGGAATGGATGGTCTTTTAAGGGTCTTTAAGTTAACAAAATCATTTGATCTTGAACCAGATTGGGCACATCAATTTGGAGCTTCCATAAGCGGCATTTGTCTTGAATACCTTGATTTCGGGGCTATCAATGGAATTGTTTGTTATTCCCTAGATAAAACGCTACGAGTTTTAAATCCCGAGGACGGAACCTTGCTATGGGGTCAGGTATTCGAAGAGGGTATTGCTGAAGCTATAATATTGAAAAATCCAACTGAAAAGAACACAAATAATGTGATCGCTTGTGGCAACGATGGAACAATGCGATGTTTCTCGGGAAAGAACGGGGATTTATTGTGGTTTAAGCGCTATACGGATAAGTTACGCTGTCTTTCTTTACAAGCAACAAAAAATTGCGTTTTAATAGCCTGTGGGGGAGACGATCAAAAACTTCATTTTATTCGAGAACGGGATCGGGAAGAAGTTGGGGTGATTGAATTTGAGGAAATCGTCTGGAAATGTCGTCCCTTATGTGAAAGTAAGGTAATTGCATCTAGTTATTCCTTTGCTTATCTTGATGACAAAATTTCCGTGGAAGATATTGAGTTTAATTCTAAGATTTGTTGCATTGATGATAATCTTGATGTATTATGGGAGTTAAACGGCGTGAATGTTGAGGATTTTGAAATTTTTAAAATATTGGACACAGCATACATCTTGATAGGAACCACGACTGGAAAAGTTTTAATCCTCGATATTTCTTATGGTTGGATAATCGGTGAGATAGACAAAAAATCTTGCGTAAATGCTATCAAGTTCGTTTCAGGTCTCAACTTCATTATTAGTTGTCATGATAATGGTGAAATCAACTCATTTTCCCTTGATGAATAGCGATAGTAATACCGAATGGTTTTTATTTAAATAAATTTTAAAAAATCATACTAATCTTATTAATATAAATCATATAAAAAGGATTTAAAAAATGGCTAAGGATAAAATTATTGGCGCAATTGTAATGATAATTGGAATCCTAATTGGAGTTATTTATACCTTAGGTTCTATAGTAGATCTTGGTTTTGAAACTATTTGGAATAATCCTGATTGGGACGCTGCCTTCCGAATTTTTGGCTACGATTTTCTTGATTGGAGATTATTTGTTGTTGCTCCAATCTGGTTGATTGTTATATTGATCTCAATTATCGCAGTTTGGATTGGATATAGCATGCTCACAACGCCAGCACCCGTTCCTTTAGAAGAATTAGAAGAGGAACTAGCTGCCGAGGAAGAAGCTTAAATATTTTAATTCTTTTTAATTCTTTTTTTTTCTCTTAAGTACAAAAATATTAGATTCCACTAAAAAATTCTGCGGCATCCAAGATGTCAATGTCGTAATAATGTCTTACTACATTAACGAGAAAATCAATATAAGAAGGAGAAATCTTTGCATTGTGAATTTCTGATAAATATATATTTAGTTTTTTAGCATCTAAAGCCGTCCATTTTTCCATTGCTTCGATAAAATCCAAGGTTTCGTTCGTGAGAATGTAAATTTTTAAGATTTCATTTTTTAAAATAATCAATCCAGTCTTTGGGTCGCTTTCGTCAAAAAAATCTTGAATGATCTTGCTTTCGATCTTGAGATTTTTGGGTTTGAGTAATTTCTTTTTATCATTGAGAACCTTTTCTCCGTCTAGAGCTATGTGATTGTTGTAAAATTTCTTGTTATCCCTAAATTCTCTATGCGAGATCGTCAAGATTTTCGCATTAAATGTTCCTTGAAAGATAAACTCAAATAAATTGATTAAATTCTGGTTCAAAAGATCAAGATCGTTAACAACAACGAAATTCATGTTGAATAAACAACATCTAATCACATTCGCAAAAAATTGAGCGGGAAGGTTAAGAGTTAACAAGTATGTATTGATAAAGCTCTCTGATGGAATATGTATTTCTTCAAGCTCTTGTTCTATTGCGATTTGTGGTAGTTTAATTGTAAAATCTGCAATAAAACAATCTCTTACGCGAAGATTCTTATCAATATATGCTACAAAAGAGTGTTGGCATATTAAAAGCTCATCAATATTTACTGCCGTGATACCACGCGAGTTTTTTAATACGATGTTATCTTCGATATGTATCATCCCTTTTTTCGCACATAAGGGACATTGAATGTTTATCTTTGCCATTTTTTTTACCCCAAAAAGCTAAGTATAGCAGTAATCGTATTTTCCCTTTACTAATAGTACTAATGGGAAAATGGTTTTATAAAATTTTTTAAATTTAAATTTGTTCTTTGAAAGAGTAAAGAGTATTATATGAATTTACCATTTAACTATACACTAAAAAAGATATGAGGTGGTTATAAATGGGATATGTGCTTGTTGTTGGATCTTGTAATATTGATATGAACATCTACTCGGAAAGACTACCAACACCAGGAGAGACCGTTACAGGTGGGACTTTTAAACAGTGTTTTGGGGGAAAAGGTGCAAATCAGGCTGTTGCTGCAGCAAGAGCGGGAGTTAAAACTGTTTTTATGGGAAGTTTGGGCACTGATTTGTACGGAGAACAAATGATAGAACAATTAAATAGAGAGGGAATTGATCTTTGTTGTGTTGCAAGGGACCCAAGCGAAGCTAGTGGTGTTGCGTTCATTTTTATTGATAAAAATGGTGAAAATATGATCAGCGTGGCACCTGGAGCAAATGCAAGGCTATCCTCCCAACATATTCTCGATAATGCGGAAATAATACGAAATGCGAGCGTTGTAATAGCTCAAATGGAAATACCTATTGAAACACTTGAGATGCTGTTCAAGATAGCAAAACAAGGAAACACCATAAGAATCCTCAATCCTGCTCCCTTAAGAAATACTTCACGCGAGTTATTAAAACACGTGGATGTAATAGTTCCTAACGAAGGCGAATTGTTCCGTTTAAATTCCCTTTTAAGTTTTAATTCCTTGGAGTTTCAGAATATAAGGCAAATCGTTCAAGCTTCCTTTAATATATCATCTCTTGGTGTGAATCATGTCATTACGACTTTAGGAGGCAAGGGGTGTGTAGTGTATAGTCAAGGAACTGAGGGCGCCAAGCGGCTTCTTCCCTTAAATGTAGAAGCAATTGATACTGTTGGTGCTGGTGATTGTTTCAATGGCGTTATGGCAAGTAAGCTATGTGAAGGAAAAGATTTGCTGACAGCCGTGAGATACGCTACTGTGGCTGCTTCAATTGCTGTCACTCGAAAGGGAGCGCAAGATTCAATGCCCTATAAGGATGAAATAGATGAAAAATTCAAAGAAATAAAAGATAGTTTTGTTGAAATTCCTCTAATTACAAATGAAAGAACCTAAATTTTAATACTTGTCTAGCTCTTTTTAAAATAATAAAAACCCTAAAAACCAATGAAAAACGAAACTCTTCTTCCTGGTAGGAGTACTTACTTGAGAAAAAATGCAAATGAATTATTACATATTTTAATTAATGAAGAAGATCTTAATACCATCTATCTTATAAACGGAAAAAAGTTCTTAACGGAAAAAATCTCCAGTTCTCATTTAATCGTCGAACCAGGTGAATGTTATATGGTGATAAACACATCTAGGGATATAACAATTGAAATTAGGTATAATAGGGACATATCTCCCCATGCTATAGTCTATAATCCCTTTGAACAAGAGTTTTATGAAAAAATGCCCCTCAATAAAGATCTATTCACTTCAAACTTCGATGTTCCTGATAATTATGTGGATGTACTTCCAAAATGGTATAGCTATAAATTTATTTTCGCAAATTATAATCTGATATTTATTAAACCGAGATTAGGTCTCTCTTTTCAATTTCACGAGCTAAGAAGCGAACTTTGGGAAATTCTTGCAGGAAAACCTATTATTGTTAATGGAAACGAAGTAAGTTATTTTGTAAATCCTGGTTCAAAATTTGAAATTCAAAAAAAAGCAGTCCACACGATTATAAATACAAATGCAAGCGAATATGTTTTGCTAAAAGAGCAATGGGATGGTGAATTTAACGAAGCAGACATATATCGGCTATTTAATCCTAATAATTACTACTAGAAGCGTAAGCTCTGATGTACCTTTTTCAGCTAAATGATGAAAATACTTTTTGTACAATAGAAAAATAATGAGGTTTTTATGTTATCAGAAAAAATTCAAATACCTAATTTTCTGTTGTGCTTTTTAAGTTTTATGTTTTTTATCGGTATGGAGTCTTTGTTTTAATAAAATTAAAATTCTATTGTCGATTACTTCTACCATTACGCGTTAAATTATTAACAAGAAAAAATTTATAAAAAAATTTAGACATAGTAGATTGGTTTTATTATGACTCCAAACGAGGAACCTAACGAAGAAGAACGAGAAGATATAGAAGAAGAAGAGCTTGAAGAAGAAAAATCCGCTACTGACGAATCTACTGAGGAATCAGGAGAAGCTGAAGGTGATGACGATGAATTCGACGCAGAGGCGGAATTGAGCAGGTTACAATTTAAGTATCGTGGATATACTCTAGACGAACTGAAAAAAATGAATGCTGATCAGTTTATTAAGGTCTTACCTGCAAGAGCCAGACGTTCTTTGAAGAGAGGACTTCCTCCTCGCCAAAAAAAGTTATTGGAACGTTTAAGAAGAGCTTATCGTGCTAAAAAAAGGGGAAAAGACTTGATTACCAGAACTCATGTAAGAGATATGATTATCTTTCCAGAGATGGTTGGCCTCACTATAGGTATCTACAATGGCAAGCAATTCCTGAATGTTGAAATAAAACCAGAAATGATTGGTCATTATCTTGGAGAATTCTCACTAACCCGTAAGCATGTACAACATGGATCGCCGGGTATTGGAGCGACACGTTCTTCAAAATATGTTCCTCTCAAGTAAAACCACTACATTAAGATAATAAAACGACTACAATAAAGTGATGACAAATGCCTAATTGGGGATATAGTTTTATCGAGCAAAAGTATGACTCTGATAGAATCGCAAGAGCTTCGGGAAGAGACCTAAGAATCAAGCCCAAGCACGCAAGAGAAATTTGCGCAACGATTAAAGGAATGAAAATTGAAAAAGCAAAAAATTATCTAGAAAAAGTCATTAGATTAGAACAATCCGTGCCTTTTAGACACCATAAAAAAAAGCAAGCTCATAGACACGATTTAAAAGAGTTTAAATGGTACGCTGGAAGGTATCCACAGAAAGCAGCAGCAATTATCTACGAAATCTTGACTTCTGTTGAATCGAACGCAGAATTCAAGGGATTGGATATTGAAATGTGTCGAATTATTCATGCTGCATCTCATCGAGGAAGGATAATAAAGAGATATATCCAAAGAGCTCATGGTCGATCCTCGGCAAGATACAAGCATTTATCACATGTGGAACTCGTAGTCTATGAATTACCAAGTTAATAGTACTTGAGGTTTGAAAATATGCCATTAGCAAAACATTTCATTGAACAAGGAATTAAATTGATGGAAATTAACGAATACCTGCGATCTGAATTAGTGAGAGCTGGTTTCGCAGGTGTTGACCTTCAAAAGACGCCTTTAGGCGTAAGGATAACTCTTAAAACATCGCGTCCTGGATTGGTCATAGGGAAGGGCGGAAAAAGAATTCAAGAAATCACTGATGTTCTAAAAGATGTATATAATCTTGAAATGCCACAAATAGAAGTAGAAGAAGTGAAAAATCCCGACCTTGACGCACAAATTATGGCTGAACGGTTGGCTTATAGTCTTGATCGCGGTAGGCATTATCGAAGAGCTGGCTATTATATTTTGAGGAAAGTTATGGACGCCGGAGCTAAAGGCGTTGAAATTCAAATATCTGGCAAGGTTACTTCTCAAAGAGCAAGAACTCAGATTTTTAGGGCAGGAACGATGTCTAAAAGCGGTCAACCCGCTCAAGAAGGAGTGGATAAAGGCGTTGCTCAATGCATTCAAAAATCGGGAACATTAGGTGTAATAGTTAAAATTATGCGTGCCAATTACCGTCAAGGGGATGGTGTGACAATAAATCACGAAGCTCTTGAATCCGCTCAAGCCAAGGCTATAGCAGAAAACCAGAAGACTAAAGTAGAAAAAGATTATAAAGTAGAAGAAGATGAAGTTCCTATTACCGAAGAAGCTAAAGAACTTCTCGATGATGTGGATGAGGATGATATTACCGAAATATCAGACATATCCCTTACACCTAATCAAGACGAAACCGAGGAAAAAGAAGAATAATTAAAAGGTGATATCATGAAACTAATAACCGCACAAGAAATACGAGCTATGGACAATCGGGAACGTCAAAGAAAATTAAAAGATCTTAAAGAGGAATTAATGATGTTATATAGCATGCAAACAGGGGGAGGCCTTTCGGACAATCCAGCAAAAGCTAAATCCCTGAAAAAGCAAATTGCTAGAATATTAACTGTCATAAACGAAGAAAAATGAGTGCAAGTCCGAAATATTTAATATACCACGATTTAATTGGATTTAATATAAGAGTTAGATCTAAATCAATTACGAGCAATAAAGAATTCTCTGATGTTGGAATGGTTGTTGACGAAACAAAAAACTTGCTAATAATTGAGAAAAAAGGAATGATAAAAAAATACATAAAAAAAGATAATGTGTTCAGATTTCAATTAACAAATAAAACCAACGATTCAAATAATGAGATTGAATTGGAAGTAAACGGGGATGAAATTGTTGGAATTCCCGAAAATAGACTAAGAACATTAAGAAAAAAGAAAAAATGGATGAGAAATTAAATGACTAGAAATATCGGAATACCCGGAGTAAATTCTCCTAAACCAAAAGAAGAGTGTTTGGATAAGTTTTGTCCATTCCACGGAAATACAAAGATAAGGGGTAAGATCACGAAAGGAGTGATTGTTAACAAGAAAGCCCGTAATTCCGTTATCATAAGGCAGGATTATGTTCAATTTATCAAAAAATATCAACGATATGAACGTCGCAACTCACGACTTGCATGTCACTTACCCGAGTGCCTGAGACACGATATTGATGTTGGAGACCTCGTGATCGTGGGAGAATCTCGAAAAATATCAAAAACAAAATCGTTTATCGTTTTGGACAAGATTAAAAGCGCAGAGGTGGTGTAAATGGGATCAAGAAGAAAGACAGGAAGAAAAAAGACGGCACGCCCTAGATTAAGCTATGGAGTTCAAAATAATACGAAATTAGTCATTGCTGATAATTCTGGGGCAAAGATTGCACAGATCATTGGCGTGGATCATTACAAAGGAAGGCAAAGGCGACTACCAAAAGCAACATTGGGAAGCGTGGTGACCGTATCCATTAAGAAAGGAAAACCCGAATTAAGAGGTAATATTTTGAAATGCGTGATAGTTCGACAGAAGCAAATAGTACGGAGAATAGATGGTTCACGATTGTGCTTTGAAGACAACGCAGGTGTTATAATAACAAAAGAAGGCGATCCTAAAGGCACGGAAATTCGAGGACCAATCGCTCGAGAAGCAGCAGAAGCATTTCCACGTTTGGCTTCAATATCGTCATTAATAATTTAATTTAAAGATAAAAGGGTAATAATATGAAAGTAGCATCAAAAAAACCGGGAAAGCAAAGAAAAGCACTTTATACTCATAAAAATCATCAACGATCTAGGCTTAATTCAGTTAAGGTAGCTGATTTTTTGCAAGAAGAATATGGAGTTAAGAAACTTCCCCTTCGAGTAGGTGATCAAGTAAAAGTGTGTAAAGGCGAATTTAAAGATTTTGAAGGAGAAATATTAGAGATTACGAAGAATCACAGGGCAAAAATTAAGGAATGCGCTTTTGAAAGGGCAGACGGAACTCAATTTTATCCCGGAATTTATGTTTCAAATCTCGTGATAACAAGATTTTATAAAGAAAAAAAAATGGATGCGTACCGAGCTAAAATGATTGAAAGAAAATCAGGATATAAAATAGACGAAGAAATTGTTGCTCCAAAGAAGCAAAAAAAACCCCAAGACAAGGTGGAATAAATGACGAGACACGGTGGAGCAAAAGTATTAAAAAGGTTAAACACTCCTGCGCACTTGCAAATAAAGAGAAAGCACGGGACATTCTTCATAAATCCTTCGCCAGGACCACATCCAAGCAGGTTTTGCTTGCCTCTATTACATGTGGTAAGGGACTTTCTGGGTATTGTTGACACGCATAGAGAAGCGAAAAAGTTGATAGGTCTTGGCCATTTCAAGGTAGATCAGAAAGTCGTACGAGATAAAGCTTATCCAATAGGACTTATGGATGTCATAACAATAGAAAAAATGGGAAAAAATTATCGAGTTTTACCTGATTCCCATCATGGCTTGATCCTGAAAGAGATTCCTAAAAAAAATAACGAATTCAAGTTATGCAGAATTAACCAAAAAACAACTATTAAAGGTGGCCATGTCCAGCTTAATTTACACGATGGAAGAAACATCTTGATTAATGTTAAAGACCCAAAAAATCCGAAAGAAGCAAGGAATTATTCTAGGATGGATGTATTGAAAATTTCTCTTCCAACACAAGAAATTTTGAAGACTCTCAAGTTTAAAGAGGGCAACAACGCAATAATTATGTCCGGGAAAAATATTGGACAGGTTGGAAAGATTCAATCCGTCACAAAACGCTTTGGTCCAAAAGCAAGTACGGTAACCATTGAACACGATGATGGAGAACTTACCGAAACATTATACGATTATACATTTATCATTGGAGAAGCAAAATCGGAAATTAAAATATCTTAAAAATTGCATTAACAGGTGAAAAATAATATGTCAATCACAACCAAAAAGAAGGCAAGCAAGCTCAAGGCCTTAGAAGCAGAATTCGAAGAAAAATGGAAAAATCCAATGAAACAACCCTTCCTCGAAAAAGTAGTATTAAACATAGGAGTTGGCTCTGGTGGTGAAGAACTAGAGCGAGCAGCGACGGTTCTTGAGACCATTTCGGGTAAAAAAGCCGTTAAGACGATTTCAAAAACCAATGTCAAGGAATTCGATTTGAGAAAAGGTCGACCAATTGGGACAAAGGTAACGATCCGAGGAAAAGACGCAGAAAAACTGTTAAAAAGGCTGTTAATCGTAAACAACAATCGAATGTTAAAAAAAAGTTGTGATAATTTCGGAAACTTTGGATTCGGCGTAATTGAGCACATAACAATCCCCGGAATAGATTACGATGCAGATATAGGTATCTGGGGTTTAGATGTGATCGGACGAATCGTAAGACCAGGTATGAGAGTAAAAATTAGAAAACAACCTAAGCGCGCTAAAATTCCAAGACATCATTATGTATCTCGTGCAGAAACGCATTATTTTTTAAAAAAGAAATTTGGCGTTAAAATTGTAGATAAATTAGAAGTAGAATTCATATAAAAACTATTTTAAGTGAAAAATTAAATGCCACAATCAAAAACAACTCACGGAAAAGGAAAGAGGGAGTGTAGACGCTGTCACACTCATAGAGGAATAATTAGACGATATGGACTTAATCTTTGCAGGCGATGCTTTTACGAGATTGGGGATAATATCGGATTTCATCGCTTTGATTAATTTTAGTGTTTGAATTTGTAGTAATGTTATTTTGATAATCACATTTTTCAAAATTAATTTATATTTT
>JBHLMB010000551.1:0-2868 GCA_048938565.1 Promethearchaeota archaeon
GCTGAATATTTAGCTGAATTAAAACCTCCATGTCCATCAAATACAGCTCCAAAACAATAACTATCTTCACCTAAAAAATTTGGAAATAGAACATATGCATCTTCCATTTTATTTCTTTTACCTTTTTTTGATATTGCAGAAAAGAAATGTTCAATCTACGAATTTCGTCCTCGAGGATGCATGTTTTATCCCCTAGTTTTTGACCTTGAGAAAAATAAATGTATTCTTGACGATATTTGTCCTCGAAAAGATCTCTTTGTTGAAAAAAAAGACAAGATAAAAAGAAAATGCTTAAATCTTAAGAATTTTCTGAAACATGAATTGGAAATAATTTAGTGTCATTAAGAATCTTCGCTCTTTTTAGACCGTTCTTCTTTTTTGTGTTTTAATCTTACTTCTCTTTTTTCTCGTTGGTGGTGTAATCGTTCTCTCAAGGACACATACTCGTCATGTCTTCTCGTGTAAAGTTCCTTGTATTTCTCTCTCAACCCCTTCAATTCCCCTCCATGCGCTTCAATGACAGTTTCTAAGTTGTCTTCAAAAAATTTATTTTTCTTGAATTGTTTAGCAGGAACTCCCACATAGATCCATCCTTCTTCCAATACTTGGCCAACTGTCGTGGTTGAGGTTGACGCTAGCACGCTATTCTCTTGAATTTCAGTGCCTGGCATTACAATAGCGTGTGTACCAATCCTTACATTATCCTTAATGGTCGTTTTTCTCAATATCAAGAGATTTCCGATTATTATTGCAGATTGAATGATGGCTCCTTGTCCTATAACAACATTGTTCCCAAATTCTATGAACTCGCAATCAATCCATCCCTCAAAAAGCGAATTGGAAAATTTAGTCTTCACGCCAAACATCTTTAAACAGAGATTATCAAGGAAAGGAAATGGAAATTTATGAGAAAGCCAGATAGGCCATCTTTTTATGATGTTCCGAATGTTCCAATATCGATAATCCTTATCAGAAGCATCTCTTAGGAATATGCCCTCTCTTGGTTTGTGGAAAAAGTTAACAAATACTAACAATAGTTTGGCAAAGAGTAAAGACACTATAACGGCAGTTAAATACATTATAAAGCACACAATTGGAAGCAAGAGATAGAAATGAATATCCCTCCATGCGAAAAAGTATTGCCATGAGTAAATTTCTTGCCAAAATATCCAAAATTCCAAAAAAATAGAAAGAATGCTTACCCACATCAGAAATACATAAAAAAGTACATACCTTCTTTTAACTAATATCGTTGTTGTGAAGGGTCCGGCTTGTAAAGACGAGGGTACGCTCATTTGTTAATTCACTAAAAGGTCTTTTTTATCTTCATCGATGTTTACTTCGTGTTCCACTTCGTAGTAGCTTTCGTTGTCAACATCCCGCATCTTAATTACATCTCTTCTCGATTCTGCGTATTTGTTTTCTTTTATTTTTATAGGGGGCACTCCTAAATAGATCCATCCTTCTTCAAATACTTGATCGTAATTCGTAACTGATAGCGCTGCTATGACGGTGTCTTTTCCGACTATACTTCCAGGAGCAATGGTGCACATACCTCCAAGTACTACATAGTCGTCTAAGATGATTTCTTTTATGATAAGATACTTTCCAACGATCATCGAACCCATTAAGGTCACGCCCTGTCCGACTAACACATTTCGACCCATTTTCACGAATTCGAGGTCGCACCAGGCATCGTGAAGGTGGCTCGAAAAATCAAGTTTTAGTCCAAACCATCTGAAACCGAGTATGTCTATAAGGGGCGTGGGGCAATTATTCATGAACCAGATAACTAGCTTTTTAATTTCTGTTCTCAAGCACCAGAATTCAAAATCCGAATTTCCTTTTTCAGCTAAAAAGATCCCTTCTTTAGGTTTATGAACGAGGTTAATTAAAATGAGAAACAACTTGCTAAAGAAAATGCAAGAGAGGATAAACAAATAATACAATCCTATCAACATTAATGGAAACACTATTACTTGAAGAATCCACCACAATGGATTGTCATACAGCGCAAACCAAATGTATTGATAAAAAATCACTCCAACTATAAAACCGCTCAGCCATAAAATTGGTAGATATATTACGAGAAATTTCACGCTTACCCTACTTATGGCGCTACTTGTTGTGAAGTCAAGTAAGTATCTATCTTCTTGTTCTTGAGCTTCATTTGCATTTTCTTCCTTGTTTTCCTTTCCAATATCGCTCAACTCTTGATCACCTTAACCTTGCTCCTCTTCATTTTTTATTGTCGTTTCTTTTTGTAAAGATATCAACTTGTTTTTTAATTCGTTGTCTCTTTCCATGTCTTCCTTTGAGATTTGTAAATAACGGCGGATGATGCCCTTACGAAGCTTACGTAATGGTATTCCGTAATAATAGTTTTCTCCTTTAACGACATTAAATTTTGCTGCTGACGCTAATGGTAATAAATAAGCATTGTCGCTAATTTGCGTTCCCGATGCGATGCAATTCAGTGCTGCCATTGTAACATTATCGCCTACCTTTAATTTAAAATAAGAGACATTACCAAAAATGCCGTCAACTAGATGAGCAGTTAAGATGCTGTTCACTCCTATGTAGGAGTTTTTTCCTATTTCTATATATCTATCGCCACATACTTGTTCTTCCATTGTTGTTCCCTTTCCTATTTTATTGGATCCAACATAATTATACATCCACCTTAATAACCAAGGAAAAGGTCCTTTTGAAAAGGCATTTTTAGGATATTTAATCATGAAAGACCTGATGTGATAGAAATTAAGCGTTTTACTTGGAATGTTCCTTGGTATAACCCCGTCCTTCGTTGGGACGAGTTTTTCACTGAGATTCCACCAAAATCGCGTGACTAAAGCAATGAAGAATAAA
>JBHLMB010000552.1:0-2861 GCA_048938565.1 Promethearchaeota archaeon
GTCAGATAAAATATTCACTTTTTATTATGATATAGCTGATTTTAAACAATATTATACTACAAACCTCTTAGATGAAAATATTTATTAGCAATTATATTTCAATTATTATTATCAAAAAATACTTACCAATGAAGGATATAAAATGGCAAAAAGTTGTTGGGCCACTATAATGACTATCTTAGGATTGCTTGCAATGTTTGGGATAGTGATGCTTTTCAATAATTCACCCTTGGGATGGGTTTTAGGAATAATAGTTCTTGTAGTTGTAACTTTTTCAGATTACATTATATTCTTTGGTGGGAAAAAACTCTTCTCACATGTGAAAGAAGCCAAGCAAAAAGTAATGATATGCCCGAGATGTAAAATCTATGTTGACAAAGAATCAGGAATTTGTCCAGAATGTAATCAAAAATTATAATTTTTTATTTTTTTTATTTCTATAATCCCTTCAAGTTTTTCCCGCAAATGTCACAGAAATCAACATATTTTTTATTATATTTTTTTCCGCATTTAGGACATGTGATAACATCTATACCCGCTTGAAGATTCTCGATGTCTTTCGATAATTTATCATCTATCTTATCGATTAGTATTTCGTCAATCACGGATACATTACCAGGAAAAGATAATTTAATGTATTTGCTTATCCGGTTTGGGTGTTTTTTTATAACGATAAGTAACACTATAAAGATCGTCAAGGAAATGAGCCCAGCAATAAGCGATATAATTATTAGCACTTCTTCAGTTTTTAAAAGGTGATCGTAAGGATCTGGAGGATCTTTAGGCTTGAATGTGATATATAAGTATTGAGACAGGAATATGACAAGGGAGGCAAGGAAAATGAGCAACAAATACCTTCCAATAGCATCGTATGCTGATTCATATTTCTTGTATTTGGAAAATTCTAATTTACAATACTTACATACGGGAATATTAACTCGAACCGATTGTGTGTGTCTCTTATGACGGCTAAAAAGGCGCCTAAACCTGGTTCTACGATATTCGAAAACATCAATATTCGCATTTGTTTTACACCTTACGCATATCGCAGGCATATTGTTTAAATCCATTATTGACATCAACCGTTTATTTGTATAATCAAATTTAAAAAAATAAAAAAAAAATTATAGTTTTTCGAAATATTGCCTTGTAGAAACATTTTTTGTGAGGTTAGTATTTATCTGAACGAGCATTCCGTTTTCTATAAATCGTTGCGTCATTAAATCGTGTTTTCCATCATTGCTTTTAATCACTAAAACATCGTCCTTGAAGGAAGTTATGCATTTTCTACTTATATCTGGAGGTCTTTTTTCTTCGGTCTGCGTCATTCCATCTGCTATGTATTCGTTTTTAATTTCTATGATAGTCCCAATTGGTGCCTTAATCTGATCATTTATGGTGAATTTAATTCCATCTTGCTCGATAAATTGTTTAATATTCCCTTTTTTAATCTTCTTGCTTTTTTGTCTTGTTTTGATGCCCATCACTGAAAATACATATTCCTCGTAGTTCTCCCTACGAACTAAAACCCATTTCCCTACTAAACCACTCATTTTTACGAGCACTTTGTTACTTTTTAAATATCATACAACGAAAGAATCCGAACCTAATCCTTTTAAGATCCTTTTTTTCGTCATGTTGAAGGCTAATTTGGGTAAATCGCCTCCATCAGCCTTGTAATCCTTGTAAGAATAATTCGGATTGGCAGTTATTTTTTCGTTTAATTCTGCCATTTTTTGCATTTGTACTGCGTTTCCTCCCTGATCCATAAAGAGATTGATGACTTTTTTTGAACGCTCTTTAAAGGATTCTTTCGATTCAAATTTCGGGTCTCGATCAAGAGTAAATATGGCTTCAATATGCTTACTTGGACCATTTGCTTGTAAAATTATTCGCTTCCCTACAGCACTAGCTTGCGAAATTGGAAAACATATTTCTTCACCGGGATTTAATTGTTTTATTTCTTTTCTATTATAGAGCAATTTTATCGGAATGTTGACCGCAATGTTATTTTCCGTAAGCAATACGTGAGCTTTCCACTTTATTCTCTTTATTTTATTTGGAGGCAAATTTTGTACCATATGCCAGCCCTTAGCAAGGCTGCTATATACGATATCTTCTCCGTCAGGAATTACATCTTTTACATTTGAGTAATCTATTGGTACATATATATTCGACATTTTTTTCATTCACCTATAAGTTTTGATTTTGGTCAGTTTTTTTTTTTAAATTCTTAACAATTTGAATTATAATAATAATATATTAACTTGTTTCCTTTAAATACTATTGACAAATACTATTGAAGTATTAAATGTTGGAAGCATTATTTCAATTGATTTTCTTTGTCCTAAGGAAATCCTTATAGTTTAAAAATTTCTATTCCATATGAAATTAGTTTTTCTTGCTCCTAAACAAGGATTTTCAGGCCATAACATTGATGATTGAGATGATTCAAGTGTAATTGATATTTGCATTATGTTTGTTTCATCTAGTCATTTTAATCGAGACCGTGGTACATGTAATGTAATGTGTCCCGTGTGACATGCCCTTACTTTCCTGTCAATGTCATTTTCTTACCAGACGAGTTTAAACACCTACATAGAAATAGTTTACTTAAAAATCTATTTTTTAACAAAAATTTTTGAGAAATGATAATAAAGAATATCTTCTAAGAAAATTCATGTTTTTAACTTGTTTTATGATTTTAACCATTTATATAAGGAGCGTAGACTAATGATTGAGCCCCCCTCGAGTTAGTCTATTCCAATTTTTAGGTTTTTTAAAGATTTTATATATCGATGATAACTTGAAGTTTATAATTAAATGTATTCTCATACATAAATGTCCAAAATGCAAAAATT
>JBHLMB010000553.1:0-575 GCA_048938565.1 Promethearchaeota archaeon
GGTCAGACCTATACGAGGATAATCTTAGAAAACACATGGGAAGTGGAAGATTAGAAACCCACATAAACCTTAAATACCAGACAATTATGTACAATTGGAAGAAATTTCTAAGGATTTGTACGGGTTCGGATAAATATGTTAAAAGAAAAGTTGATTTGGTACTTTGCGGGCATACTCATTCATTAAAAGAATTCAGGCTAAGGGAAGTTAAGAAAGAAAAGGCCAGTAGTGCTCATCAAAAAATTTATTTAGCTCCGATTTATGTGGATGTGCCCTGTGAAATATATGCCGGTATTTATCGTAATGTGATAAATAATTTTAACAACTCCCAAGAATTACAGGCTTGGTTTGATGTTAATAAACCGTTTATCTTTCAGACGCAAGCTATTGGACCTTTATCTTTATATTACAAGATAAAACCTCCTGGATTTAGATATTTTTCTATTAAAAAGAATCAAATAACTAAAGCTTCGGTTTTCTCACTGCATTACGAATGATGTGAGCATTATCTCTTTATGTACTTCCTTTTTATCTAGGAAAATAAATAAACAAGGAAATGGATATTTGTTGGTGGT
>JBHLMB010000553.1:585-2853 GCA_048938565.1 Promethearchaeota archaeon
TGTAATTGGATCATTTAGCAAAATATGAGAAGGGATTTTATACTTACGAAAAGCTTTTAAATAAACCTCCTTTATTATTTTTTTGATATTTGTAGTTTTATATTCCTATTAAGTTCAATTTCATTTAAATATCATTAAAGATCTTTAAAGTATTTATTGAGAACATTTAATTATATCCTTGAATAAGTATGGAAGTATAAAATGTAAATTAAAATTCATAAAAAGGTGATTATCGTAATTGAAACGAATATAACAAAAATGTTAGGTATTGAAAAACCAATAATAGGGGCACCCATGGGACCTTTTTATACAACTGAATTATCTATCGCTGTTTCAAACGCTGGCGGTCTTGGAGTCTTATCTCATACGAATTTACTGGGAAAGAGTAGTAGCGATGAGCTAGAAAATAATATGAAGCATGTAGTCGAAAAAACTGATAAACCTTTTGGCTTTAACATCAGGACTGCTAGGATGCAACCAGATGCTCCCGGCCTATGCAGAAAGATACCAAAATTCATTATGAATAACTCCAAAATAAAGGAGCAATGCAGGTACATCCTTACAAGCGCCGGTAGCCCTAAAATGATACAACAAAGCCGTAATTTCCAGAAATTAAAGGAAAGTGGCTCTGAAATCAAACATTTTCATGTTGCTCCGGCCCTATGGCTTGCTGAAAAATGCGTAGCGGCAGGCTGCGATGGATTGGTCGTAACGGGTACCGAAGGTGGTGGGCACCAATCCTACGAAAAAGTATCCACGCTCGTTCTCGCCCAACAAATAAAAAAGAAATATCCAGATATCCCCTTAATACTATGTGGAGGTTTTGCAGATGGACGGGGATTAGCAGCAGCACTCTCAATGGGTGCAGGTGCCATTGCTATGGGCTCAAGATTTATCGCTTCAAAAGAGAGTGAATTCCACCAGAAATACAAGGACATAGTACCTCCCGCTAAAGCCGACGATACGATGCTTGTTACAGGCTTTTTAGGCCCTATAAGGCTGTGGAAAAATACATACGCACTTAATCACGGTCTGGTTGCGAGTAAGGAGGAAAAAATTGCCGAAGAACAAGCTATGACCATTGAAATGCTTACTGAAGACCAAAAACATTACGAACAGACATACGGGGGAGACATAGAAAACGGCGCCGTGCTATTAGGACAAAGTATTGGGATTATCGATTCAATAGACTCCGTTTCAGATATAATGGAGTCAATTGTGAGCGATGCAGAAAGACATATCAAGGAAGCTAATTCTTTAATTAAATAAATAAACTTCTAATTTTTTTTATCTTTTATTTATTTAATGAAAAATATCAACATAATTGTCATTATTTTATCATGCCTGGAAACAGAAAAGAAATTGCTCCATACGACTTTATTGAGTATTTTTCTAAAAATGATGCGTTGATGGTGTCGATGGATAAAAATCTTGAACCAAATGTAATGGCTTTGTCTTGGAAAACTATAGGTCAACTCTGGGCTATTCCCGTTATTACAGCAGCAGTTGCACCTAGCAGGTATACTTTTAAACTCCTTACTGAGGGAATTCAAGCATTCACCATAAATATACCCTCTCATTCGACCAAAAATGCGTTTATGACTACGGGTACCTCTTCTGGACGAGATACGGACAAGTTTAAAGAAGCAGGTCTTAAAACAATCGAAGGAAATCGAGTTAAAGTCCCAACTATTGCAGATTGCTTGTTATGCTACGAATGTAAAGTAGTTCATTCGTGTAAATCAGGAAATATGGCGCAACATCACTTATTTTTTGGAGAAATCCTAGTATCCTATGCTTCCATAGATTTATTAAAATAATCTCCCGTAGAGAGAAAAATAAAATTTATATTCCTTATTTATTGTTGTTTTTTTCACAATTACATTTTATTGAATCTAAAATGCTTTCTCCGCAGGGGCATTCCTTTGGATGTCCATATTTTTCACAGATCAAATTTATTATTTCACAAGAAAATGGAAGATTAAATTTTTCGCTTTCCTCGTGAGCAACTTTTTTATCCAAACCGATTTCGTTTATAAGCAACATTTCTAAAAGGCGGGAATGGCGGATTGACTCGATTGCAACATCTCTTCCTTTTTCTGTAAGACTCACGGGCTTGTATCTTTCATATATAACATATCCTGTTTTTTCTAGCCTTTTCACGCAACTTCCAATAGTGGAATGTGGAAGGGACAAATAACGAGAGATTCTTCCTACTTTAACGGGTTTTTTAAAGCGAAAAATTGTTTTTAGAACTTTAAAATCTAT
>JBHLMB010000554.1:0-2846 GCA_048938565.1 Promethearchaeota archaeon
GTTTCTACTTTAAAAAAAGCAAAAGATAAAGCTTTAAATACAAAATTAAAAGAAATTGCTGCTGAAAAGAAAACAAACATCAAAGCTATTCAAGCAGAAATTAAAGCCCTTCAAAAAGAATTATCTGCTTTAAGAAAAGCCGCAGCAGCAGCAATGGACGAAATGTAAATCTCTTTTAAAAAATCAATTATTAATATTCTTATTTGTTTTTTTTTTCTTGTCTTTTTATATTTATACTTGAAAATAAGTAATCTATTAAGCAAGGATCGAATTAAAATATTTAATGAAACTAATATAAAGCAAATTATATATACCTCATGAATTATGCGTGCATTAACAATTTTATTAGAAACTTATACTGAACTCAAGAAAAAAATGGTAATGGATCCTTCATTCAAGCCAAAAATTTATGAGATAATCAGCTTACAAGACGTTCCGGATTTAAACCTAATTAATGAGAATTGGGTCAAGATTAAGGTTAAATTAGGTGGAATATGTGGATCTGATATGAGCATAGTGAAATTAAAAAATTCAATGGTTCAATCAAGCTTTACTTCATTTCCAATGATTCTTGGACATGAAATCGTAGGTGAGATCGTTGAAATTGGATCTGCCGTATCCAACGTATCAATTGGGGATCGAGTAATTTGTGATACTAATTTTAGCTGCCTCTCAAGGGGTATTGAATTATGTCCACAATGTAAGAATGGAGACTATAACTTATGTTCTATGAATGATAAGGGTGATATCGCACCTGGTTTAATATTCGGGACATGCAAAGACACTGGAGGTGGATGGGGCGAATATGTTGTTGCACACAAATCCCAAGTTTACAAGATCCCTGAAAATACTTCATTCGAGGAGGCTGTGATTGCAGAACCCCTGGCATGCGTACTTCATGGTGTGTTTAAAGTAAAACCCGAGGAAAATGATAGAGTCTTGGTAATTGGATGTGGTACCATGGGATTGACTACAATATTAGCGTTCAAAGCGCTATACAAATGCGAAGTTATAGCAATCGCAAAGTATGCTTATCAATCTGAACTCGCAAAAAAATTAGGAGCCGATCAAGTATTCTCGACAGAAAAATTTAAAAAAATTGGAAAAACACTAGGTTCTAGAATAATATTTCCTATCATGGAAAAACCATTTCCAATGGGTGGAGGTGCGGATATTGTAGTTGATTCGGTTGGAAATGAACAGTCGCTTGCCGATTCCTTTAGATTGGTAAAAGCCAAAGGAAAAGTTTTATTGATTGGATATCCTGCTCATTTGACTATCGATTGGACACCTCTTATATGGAAAGAAATAACTATTATCTCCTCAAATATTTTTAGTCATGATAAAATTAATGGAGAAGTAAAAAGAACTATGGAAATTGCCTTAGATTTAATATCTTCTAATAAAGTCAATGTAAAAGATTTTCTCACGCAAAAATTAAAAATAGATGATTATAAAAAAGCGTTAGAAATTGCAATTAACAAGAGCGAATACGAGGCCATTAAAATCGCTTTTGAATATGAATGAGATCCTCTCTAATCATCTATATGTTATAAATTAACAATTAATAGGTAATTCTTGTCCTTTTTTATTCAATTCTTCTTTTAATCTCTCTGGTTGTATTTTTAACTCATCAAAGAGCCAATTTAATAGCCGCATTTTTGAATTATAAATTTGTATCTCTTCTTCTATAAGGTCAATCTGCATGATATCCCGATTTAATTTTAATTTAAATTTTCATGATTATTGAATGAAATTTTAATGCTAATACATATTAATTGAAGTGGTATCCATGTAGATACCTAAGTATTATAAATGTAATATAAAAATGGAACTCATTTTTCATTCATTAAATAAAAAAAAGTAAAATTTTAGATTGTAAAAATTAATTCTCTGATTAGAAATTATATCCTAATGCAATTTTTCGCTTGTTTATTATTTGAATCAAGACAATGATAGCAATCCCTGTGAACATGATGATTAAAAATATGTTAAATCCAAATATCACTTCGGGGGGCTCATCATTTGTGCCATTATCAGGTTCAGTTTCAGTTTCAATTTCAATCTTCCAGAGGTCGTTTAAACAATCTTCTGCACTTGATTCTGCATACCCCCATCCTCCAAAGAGCCATAGATTCCCGTCAACATTCGTCCAAGATACCGATAACGCTCTCCCACCTGGGTAATTATTAACATCAGGAGTGCCCTTGATACCATACACGCCATAAACGTCAATTGTCTTATTCCCCGCCATCCACGTCCATTCCCCAGAAGATATTTCATATTTCCAGAGATCATTTAAAGCCCCCGATCCACCTGACTCTGCTAAACCACCTCCTCCAAAGAGCCACAGATTCCCGTCCGCACCTGTCCAAGATACTAGACTAGATCTACTCCCGGGGTAATTATTAACATCAGGAGTGCCCTTGATCCCATACACGCCATTCACGTTAGATGTCTTATTCCCTGCCATCCACGTCCATTCTCCAGAAGATATTTCATATTTCCAGAGGTCGTTTAAAATCTTATCTTCACCCGATTCCGCATAACCCCATCCTCCGAATAACCATAAGTTCCCGTCCGCATCCGCCCAACTGGCAGAACAGTACCTACTCCCAGGATAATTATTAACATCAGGAGTGCCCTTGATCCCATACATGCCATTCATGTTAGATGTCTTGTTCCCCGCCATCCAGGTCCATTCTCCAGAAGATATATTGCATTTCCAGAGGTCGTTTAAATAATTTACTCCACCTGATTCAGCAAGACCATATCCTCCAAACAACCACAAATTTCCATCTGCATCAGTCCAAGAGATCGAATATCCTCTACTTCCAGGGTAATTT
>JBHLMB010000555.1:0-2843 GCA_048938565.1 Promethearchaeota archaeon
ATCATCCCCGACCTTCTTTTCTTCCACTTTTCCTGCTTTTCCTATGTCATTCGCAGTAATTTCAAAAATGTTATTAATTATTTTCGCATTAGTTGCTCTTGCTAGCTTTTCCATATCAGATCTTTTCACTCTTCGTATAGTGATAATGTTTTCCTTTGCTAAGAAGTTTTGCGCCTTATCATCAACACCCTTCTGGCAAAATACAACGTTTGCACCAATTTGCTTTAGTTTCAATACACGATTTCTGAGCATGTTCGCTTCTTCTTCTAGAAATTTATTGATTTGATCAGGTGTTTGTACTCTTATTTCTGCATCAAACTCGGTTTTTTCAACCTCTAATGCAGAATTAATCAATGCAATTTTAGCATCTTTTATCAATTTAGGCATCATTGGATGCACAATCTCTTTATCAACTATAATTCCATCAATTATATTAGTATCTAAAAGACTTTTACCTTCTTTTTTGATGATCTGAATTTGATCTAAATCAAGCATTATCTTATTACCACGCTCTTCTTTAATTTGGCTGACAGCTTTAACAGCCAATTCAGCAAAATGACTTTTTACTCCAGTAATTAATTTACTATTCATCGAAGTTTCTGCAACTTTCATCAATGTTTCTTTATCATTAACATCAATCTTAGTAGCAAGAGCTTCTAGAAGCTCTTTGCTTTTGAATAAGGCTTTTCTGTAACCTCGAAATATAATAGTTGGATGCACAGACTGTTCCATTAATTCTTCAGCCAAGTTCAATAATTCACCAGAAATAATAACACTAGTTGTTGTTCCATCTCCTACTTTATCATCTTGGGTTTTAGCAACCTCAACTATCATTTTGGCTGCAGGATGTTCAACATCAATAGTATCTAAAATGGTTGCACCGTCATTGGTTATTGTAACGTCCCCTAAAGAATCAACTAGCATTTTATCCATTCCCTTTGGACCTAGAGTAGTTCTTACTGCTTCAGCAACAGCTTTGGCTGCAGCTATATTGTTCTTTTGGGCATCTTTTCCTTGCTTTCTTTCGGTCCCTTCTTTTAATATGAGGATTGGGACACCAGATAATTGTGCCATTTTATTTTCACTTTTTATTTCTAAAGTTAAAACTTTTATTTATATAGATCTCTAAGTCATAAAACTAAAAAAGTTTACGAAATAATTGTTGTTTTTAAAATTTCCGGCAAAAGAATATATAAAAATCAAATTATTATGCTAACATTTTTTTTGTTTTTTGGTCTAAGTATTCTGACCCTCATTGTCACAATCTTTTTCTATTTGTGGAAAGAAACTAGCTATAAACCAATAAGGAACAAATTGTTATTATTTATTTTTTTATTTATATCAGCTATATTCCTTATCATAAATTTACCATATTTTATTAAATATGATTTGAATCTGTTTTTAGATGTCAATCGTGAAGTCATATGGAAATTTGAGGAAATATATAAATGAGTTGTACAAAATGCAAAATGAAAAGGAATAAATATTAAGAAATAGAAATTCAATATGCATATGACATTCATTATTGGAATTATAGGGAAACCCAGCAGTGGAAAAACTACTTTTTTAAATGCTGCTTGTTTAACTAATGCAAAGGTTAGCGAATTACCTTTTACTACAATCGATCCTAATAAAGGAGTTGCTTATGTAAAAACGGAATGTGTTTGCAAAGAACTAAATGTTGAGGACAATCCAAAAAACTCCATCTGTTTAGAGGGTTTCCGATTTATACCAATTAATATGCTAGATGTTGCAGGTTTAGTTCCTGATGCTCATAAGGGGAAGGGTCTAGGGAATAAATTTTTAAATGACTTAGTTATAGCAGATGTGCTTTTACATATTGTTGATATTTCGGGCTCTCTTGATAAATCTGGAAATATTGTTTCAGTTGGAGAAAACGACCCGTTTGATGATATTATGTTTTTAGAAAATGAAATAAATTTATGGTTTAAAGAGATCATTGAAAGAGAAGATTGGAGCAAATTCACAAAAGGGATAATGACACAAAAAAGAAAAATAGTAGAAGCTTTATATGAAAGATTGTCAGGAATGAAAATAAATAAGTTACAAATAATTAAATCATTAAAAGACTCAAATCTTGATACCAAAAATCCCTCTGATTGGACAAATCTTGACATTTTGAATTTTTCAGAAGTTTTAAGAAAAGTTTCTAAACCAATCATAATCATAGCAAATAAAATTGATAAGGAAATAAGTGAAAAGAAGTTAAATGAATTAAAAAATAGATATAAGGATCCAATTCTCCCAAGTAGTGCATTAGCAGAACATCTGTTGAGAAAATATCATGAAGACAAAATAATCAGCTACATTCCAGGGTCAACTGATTTTAAGATACTTCAAGAACAAAAATTAACGTCAAAAGAATTAGAGACGTTAGAAAAAATAAAACAAAAAATATTAATCCCATTTGGAGGTACTGGTGTTCAGAAAATATTAAATTATGCTTCATACAACGTAGCGAATCAAATTTGTGTTTATCCTGTTTCAGATATTAATTCTTTTTCAGATAACAAGGGAAATGTTTTACCTGATGCATTTCTTGTTAAAAAGGGTACGCACCTCAGAGATTTTATTCGAGATAAAATACATAGTGAAATTGCAGATAATTTCATGTTTGGTATTGACGCGAGAACTAAAAAGCGATTAGGTGAAAATTATGAGTTACAAGATAAAAATATAATAAAGATTGTAACTTCGAGCAATAGATAAATTAAGAGTCTACTTTTCTTGTTTAGAAGTTAGGAGAATATACACTAAAATTATGATTAACAGTATAATCCCAAGGGAGACTAAAACGAAATTATAAACTTCCATTTCATCTG
>JBHLMB010000556.1:0-2831 GCA_048938565.1 Promethearchaeota archaeon
CGCTGCATTTCACATAAGGAATCTTAATTAATTTCACGAGGTGATATTTTTGCCTGAAAATACAACAAAAAAAAAATTATCAGTAATTCCTGCTTGGATTGTGGGAGGCATCCTTGGAATCATCATTGTTGCTGGTCTTATATCAATAATCCTTGCTGGAATAAGTGCAGGAGTTTATATGATGATTAATGGATTCATTAATACTTACATTGCTCCTGCAGAATTAACTTTTGAGCATGTTGCTAAACTTTTTTGGGCTAGTTTTTATCACACCCTACCATATACCCTTACTTTTGTAGGAATAATAGGTTTGATAGCCATTCCCTATGGTATAACTAAAGAAATACTGGAATATGATAAAAAACATCCTGAAAATGAGATTTATCAGATTTAATAACTTTTTTTTCTTATTAGAAATAAACCCATATAGTTTTTATATTCTGTAAATTAAAAAAAAAATAGTTATAAAAAATCGTATAAAACAATTTCTATGTATTTTTCAAGGGTATTGTAAAGTAAAAAGTACTCCCTTTATTTCTTCCTTCAGATTCAACCCATATTTTTCCACCATGAGCATTTATTATTAATTTTGATATGTATAATCCCAATCCTGATCCTTCTGTAACAATATCCCAACCCTTACCGAATCGTTCTATTTTTCCAAACTGAGCGAAAATCTGCCCTAATTCCTTATTCGTGAATCCAATTCCCGTGTCCCTTATTGAAACCAAAACTGAACCGTTTTGAGTGGAAGTAGTCAAAAATATTTTACCATCAGGGGGAGTAAATTTAATTGCATTTATCAGGATATTTGTGAGAACTTCAGTTATTTTTTTCTTATCAATATTAATTTTTAGTTTTCCTGTTAAATTTTGAAATATTTCAAGATTTCGGAGACGAGCGTATCCTCTTAAGGAAGAAATGCATAAATGTATGAGGTCGTGCAAATCACTTTTTTCTCTCACTAGTTTAAAATGAGGTGATTCCAAATAGTTAGTTTCAAGAAATTTTTCAATTACAGTTTCCATTCTTTTCACTCCGGCTTTAATATCTTCAAGAGAACTTTTAATCTCATCATTAAGTCCCACGCTATGTATTTGAAGCAAATAATCAGAAAAACCTTTTATCGAAATCAAGGGTGTTTTTAATTCGTGAGAAATTCGATTTATTAGATTATTCCTGGTTTTTTGTAACTGCACTAGCTTTTTATTTTCTTCTCGAATTAATCTCTCCGCTTCTATGTGTTCGGTAATATCGTGAACGATCATTTGTACTCTTATATTACCTTCAATTGATAATACATTAGTTGAAACTTCGGAATCAAAACAGGAACCGTCTTTTCTCTTTTGTAACCAATAGAAATTATGAAGTTTATCCATAAATACTTGTTTAAAAAATTCTGATAATTGTTTTTCTGAGCGTGTACCTCCGGGTTGCATTTCTGGAGATAAATCAATGAGAGTTTTACCGATTAGTTCCATTGCATTGTTAAAACCAAATTTTTCTGAGGTTTTTCGATTACAATCTAAAATAATGAGATTTTCATCTAAAAGTAAAATAGAATCATTTGCTTGTTCAAATATAGTTCTGAATTTCTCTTCTGATTCCTTTAAATCCTGTTCTGCTTTCTTTCTTTTAGTAATATCTCTCATAATTACAACGACAAATCTTTTCATTGGAGAATAAGCAGAAATAGAAAGCCAAAGATTATAATTCCTTGAAAAATACTCAATATGAAGAGATTTACCGCCGAGAGCATCATTCCCAATCTTTTCAAACCAATTACTTAGATCATTTCTAATTCCAGGCAAAAGTTCTGTTATTTTTTTGCCTACTATATCTCGTGATTTTGATCCTGTAATTTCTTCAAAAACTGAATTAACTTCTAAACATGTGAAATCTAAGGGTTTTTCCATTTCATCACTAATTACCTCATATAGTGCTAATCCCTCTGTTGTATTTTCAAATAGAGAACGATATTTCTTTTCCGATTCTTTAAGCTCTATATTGGCTTTTTTAAAATCAGTGATATCACGTATATTAGTAAGAAAAAGTTCTTTATTTTCTATTTTTATCTTTGTTATGTTCATTAGTGCATCGTAAGCAGATCCTCCCTTTCGCTTGAGCTTCACTTCAAAATCCCGCACTTCTCCGTTTTCTTTTAAAATCTTCATAACTTCTATTCTATCTTCAAGATTAACATAAGTTGATTTTATTTTCATTTTCTGAAAATCCTCTAGTGTAAAAGCCGTTATCTTTTCCATTACTTTGTTTATTTCATGAACATTTCCATCCATGTCAGAAATTCCTATTCCTATAGGGGACGATTCAAATAGTTTACGGTATTTCTCTTCGGAAGCTTTCAGTTTCTGCTCTGCTTGCTTGCGATCAGTGATGTCTATAAAAACAATAACAAAAAATCCTTTCTTGGGAGAATAAGCCGAAATTCCATACCATCGATTGTATGCTTCAAAATATTCTTCAAAATGGAGGGGGTTACCTGTCAATGCAACTTTTCCGAATTTTCCGATCCAATCTACGGGATCGTTTTCTATTCTCGGGAATACTTCAGTAACTTTTTTTCCTATTAAATCATCTCGCTTTAATCCCGAAAATGTTTCAAAAGCAGGATTTACATCAACGAATGTATAATTAATTGGCGTACCGTTTTTGTCCGTGATTATTTTATGATACGCGAATCCTTCGACCATGTTTTCAAACAATAAACGATATTTCTCTTCAGACTCTTTTATCTTTTTTTCTGTGACCTTTGATCTAGTAATATCATCTCCACTGGCTAAAATAAGGGATTTTCCTTCTAAGTCTATCAA
>JBHLMB010000557.1:0-2826 GCA_048938565.1 Promethearchaeota archaeon
CTCTAAAAACTAATACTGAATACTCGTGGATGACTGAAATTTGCGATTCAAATAAATTCGATAAAGTAAATTTGAGAATCCTACAACCAACCCAATATTTTAAGACAACAGGAAAGGATTAGAACCTATTTAAATCCCCGAAATTCTTTTTCTTCTTTCGGTTTCTTTTTCATTGAGAAGAATTTAAACATGTTAGGAATACCAGATTCCTCCATCCATTTCTTTTCCTCTTTCATATCTTCCTGGCTTAGTTCTTCGTTTTCTTCTGACACGATCGTTAGAATATAATTGCTTATTGATTTATGCATAAAAGAATAATTTCTATATAAATTTTTCAAATGCGATATTTATTTTTTAAAAAATTATATAAAATCAGTGTAAATCGCTCACAGGATATTTGGTCACTATAATTATTATTGGCAGTAATAAGCGTTAGTAATGGTTAAATATTTTTCTATAAGGGCAGAATTCTCAACAAATGGAGTTGATATTGCAGTTAAATTTAAACCTAATGAAAAAAAAAGCTACAAAAAAGAATTCAGATGTGTTTAAAACCACTAATATGTATAATCGATTGTTGGATTCAATCTTTTTAGCAAGACCTACAACAATCATGACCAAAGGGATAATTAGGAGATAAATAATTCTAATTGTTGAATATCCTTGTGATTCTCTCAAATTTAAAAAAGTGCGTAAGGTATCAACATCAGGATCAGAACTAAGCAGGAGAGTTGTTTCTGCTGATAGCATCATTAAGTAAAATAAAAAGGTTATAAAAGCAAAAAGGAAAACCGCAAACATTCTATTTTCGTTCATTGACATTCAAAAACGATTCATTGTATTTTGATGTCTTTGAATAATAGTTACCAATATTTAAATCTATTGATAAGGTTTAATCACATGAATGACATCATCGTAATCGATTCCAAGCTCTTTAACTAATTCTATTTTAGGACATCCAAACGCGTTCCAGCCTCTTTTTTCGTAGACTGCTTCTTGGAGCTTGAAATATTGTATCTCCCTATGTTTTTTCAAGATTTTCATCTTTTCTTCAGTTGTTATATGAGATATGTCGATGTCAAGCTCTTTTAATTGATCGTCATACCGTTCTTGCCTGCTCTCGTATTCCATTTTAGTAACTGGCCCCATAGCTCTATAGGGAAGGTTGGAATCGTGCTCTCTCAAGCCTTTTCCCTGACGGATGTTAAATATTCTCTGGAAATTATACACTCTCTCTGACATCCTAATCAAGTCGTCGGGTTCTGATTTTATCCCAGTGACCGCCGTGAAGTAGTCCGCATACCATTGAATATGAGCAGGTATTTTTGCTTGTAGAAGCTCCCCATCTAACTTGATAGGTAAGTCAAAATTTGATGGAGGAGGAACATCGTTCCAAGGAAGCTTGCATAATCCGCATAATCCAAACCAAGTACGCCACAACGGAAAGAAATGAAGAGCCTTTGCTTTATCCGTGAATGTGGGTATGGATTGCCGCACTACATCCTCAAATATTAACCATGCTTCGTCGTGTTGAGGACCCTTGTTTGTAAATCCATATCCTCCTTGTTGGGTCAATGATTCTTTTGTCACATATTCTGAGAACTCTAAACCTTTGTGTTCCATACCAATATCCTGGAGGAACTGAAGATCACCATTATATTTCTCGGAAAACAATTTTTTTAAATTTTTTATTCCCAGCCCCACAACTACTCCAAAATTTTCCCCACTTGCCATTTGATGGATAAGTTCCATTGCTGCAGTGGCGTTTCCAAAGTTTAATTTAAGTCCCCCTGTAATTTGTTCGTTAATGATGCCTTCTTCAAAACATTCCATTACGAACGCAATTCCAGTTCCCACGCTGATAGTGTCAAGACCATAGGTGTCGCAGTAAAAATTAACTTCCAGTACCCATTTAGGATCCCAAACACCCCAATTCGAACCGCATCCCGCAATGGTTTCGTATTCGGGACCGTCTACAATCACCTTCTTCCCTTTAAACGGGCCTGTCATTAACTCGTATTGATCAACCCAATGAGAACAGCTCACGGAACACCCGTGCCAGCACCCATCTGCTCCCTTACCAGTGTGTTCCCCAAAGATTTCGAACCAAGTCTGCCGGTTAAAAGGAATGTTTTTATCGTCAATTTCTCTGTGATGTCCTAAACGGAAATTCTCAGTAGGAAGAAGATCGGTCATGTTCATAATGTCTGGAAGGTAACCTGTACCAACGAACCTCATTTGATTCAAGGATGGATCGTATTGAATGATCTCCTTGTTATGTTTCCTGCCAAGTGCTAAGAGTTTTTGAGGATCTGCAGGATCGTTTTTTTTTACATCATAAACTGGAGCCCTGCATACTAATGCCTTGATTTTCTTATCAGCAAACACCGTACCTATACCTCCCCTTCCCGCTTGTTTGCAAGAAGCCCATTTTCTTTTACGACTATACCACGAAGAATTAAGCATGCCCCACCGAGAGTGCTTGGCACCAGGACCCGTACTAACAACGGATACTTGATGCTTCTCCTTCTCGGTATGGTCCTTCGCAAGCTTTTCAGTAAGTTGTTGAGTTAGAATATGAGAATACTCCGAAAGTTCATCGGAACCTTCCACTTTAAGGAGCTGGATAACATGATCTTGTCCATTAATAAAAATGAGAGTATCTTCCTTAGTTTTTCCTTGAATCTCAAGTGCGTCAAACCCAGAATACTTTAAATAAGGACCAAAATACCCACCAACATTGCTATCAATAACAATGCCCGTTAACGGTGAAATAGTGGTTACAATGGATTTACCTCCACCAGGATAATATGTTGACGCACCTAG
>JBHLMB010000558.1:0-2824 GCA_048938565.1 Promethearchaeota archaeon
CTCGCTCGATGAAGGTGATATTCGTTGTTGATCAACAATTCCTTAGTTGTTTTATTCGTAAGTATTCTTACTCGGGGATTGTGTTTTTTAACCTCTTCATACAACTTCCATAATCCCCCAACATGATCATAATGATGGTGCGTTGTTGTCAAGTAGAGTATCGACGATAAAGAAATATTCTCCTTTTTTAAATACTCTAAGAGCGTTTTCACGCATAAAGAAGAACCACAATCTAATATCATCGTTCCTTCGTCAAATTCCGCTACATAACACGAAAGAAATCCTTTAAGACCATATTCCATCAAGTCAACATGATGAATATAATCGTTAATCTTACCAGATTCGGTGATTATTGGTCGTTCTCTCATGATAAAATTAGAAAAAATTTATAGGTTGAGCTTTTTTCGCCAAAATTTTATCTTTTTAGCTAACGCATCTGCTTCTGCCTTTTTTAATTTATCTCTCGTTTGGATGGAATTGATTCCAAGCTCAATTTGCTTTAAAATAGCCGAATAACCTCGAATTTCGGTTATATCACCGTGGAGTTGAGACAAGGCAGAAATCACTTCTGCACCAGTTACATTTTTTAGGTTTTCTATAATTCTGTCAAACATATATGAGAGGCGATCATCTCCATTCAGAGCTGCGATTGCGGTCTCTTGAAAAATTGGAGCTCCACTTGTAGTGCCAGGAGCTTCCACAGAAGTTGGGTGAGGAGTTGATACGGAGCGAGGAGTAGAAGTTGGGTGAGGAGTTGATACGGGACGAGGAGTAGGTACGGGTTGAGATGACGATGCAGGTGATGGGGAGGATATCACTTGTTGCTTCTCCACAAGTCTTTTTCGCACGACACCTCTAGCTATAGCGTGTTTCGTAGAGCTTAATACATCTTTATGGGCATTAAGCCACGCATCCTCCAAGTTAGGAACGAATATTTTAATGTGTTCGGAAATCATACTACCTATTCCAGCAATTTCTGTTTCGACTTTAGTTCCTATGAGAGTTTTTGATATAACGCAAAGAATGACTTCCTCGTAATCCCTATTAATACCCCAAATGTTTTGAATAACCCTATTCCTTACGGTTATATTACTTATTTCAGACAATTCTTGATAAGCTGAAACATGATCGGGTAGCGATAAATCAACCAATGCAGCGATTCTAATGTTCACATGCTTTTTACAAGCTTTAAGAGATTCAATATCTACATCCGTGATTTCCGGAGCAACAATCAATATTTTCGATTTTACTTTCTTGACGACTTCGGATATATGAGCTTTTGCACCTTCAACGGACCGAATGAACCAAATATCTTTCATAGTAAATGTTGACACTTTCTTAGCTTGATCCCAGAACTCTTTGGTGGTTATTTCACTAATTTCAAGTCGTTTTAAAATTTCTCCTAATACTTGGTTGAGCGTGCTTATTATCTGATTTGAAAAGGTGTTTTTAAGGGTACCAAAAGATTCAAATATGCTGTCGGTTATTCCTTCAAGTTTTTCTTCCGATAATTCCACTGCTTTACTAAATTTTTGATTCACATCTTCAAAAAGGACTTTAAGCTCGCTTCCCGCCCTAGAAGTTGTTTCGAGGAGTTTATCTATGTTTGTCAAGCTGCTATCTATGATATTCTTTAAATTTGATATCAAATCGTTAAAAAATTCTTGTATGGAATCCTTGAGCACGCCTTCAGTAACATCCTTAATATCTGCTACTTGTGCGTTCAAGCTATCAGAAATTTGTTTGATCCAAGTCGTAAATACATTGTCTATTACTTGATCGACTGTTTGTTGAATGACACCTAATCTTAATTTTTGAAGATTAGTTGATATTTTAGACTTCACACTCATAATTTCTTCAATCAACTCGAGAAACTGTTTTTTTATTGCTTCAGAAACCTTAGTATTTATGACATCAAATTGTTCTGATAGAGTGCTAGAGTGTTGTTCAAATAAAGCCTTAGTTTGCTCGTCTAGTCCAGAAATCGTGGCAGTAAGATCCTTGATTTTCTCAACACCAGCAATAGTGGCGTCCATATCCTCTTTCTGACGAGCAATAGTGTCAATAGTGTTTGTTTTTAAATTTTTCATAAAATTCGTATAATCTTTTAACCGCCCCATTCCTTCAGTTTTACTTTCCATTTCCTTGAACGATTCTTCCAACTCTTTTGGTGCGTGTGAGTGAATCTCAGATATAAATCCATGAAAACTTTGAAGCTGGCTTACCAAGGCGGCGTAAGGAGGTAATGGTGAGAAATGCGGGGATGCTCCTACTATCTCTTTAAATAAACCTTTTTCTACGAATTTTTTAGCTATTTTAAGGCATTCTTCTTTTGGTTTTCCAATTAGAATGGCGATTTCTCCCAAGGAAATTACATCTCTCCCCGTGCTTAAGAAATACAGCTCTATTTCTTCGTGTGTTAGCTCTATTTCGCTTAAAGCTTGCCTGACTAGATCTTCAGAGTAATTAACTTCTGTTTCAAGAATGTCTTCAACTTTAAAATTTTCAATTTCAAGGTTTTTGTTGATGTATAGTTTTAATTTGTGAGGAGGATTCTCGTGAACGAACTCCTTTATAGCGGGAAATTCCTTTATGTTCATAAAGTCTGCCTTTGAGATCTTTATTTTTTCTTCTTTAAAACACACCTTGCAGTTAAATGTCAGCTCTATTTCGTCCATATCCTTGAATACAAACATGTTCTTGTTATCTCCTTTTACGGAATTCAGCTCCTAATGTATAATACATATTATTTATATTGTTATTATTTTAGATTTAAAACAAACAACAATTTAAACTTTTAAATCATTAATGACGAGATTTTCAA
>JBHLMB010000559.1:0-2821 GCA_048938565.1 Promethearchaeota archaeon
AAAATGGAATTGCCATAAGAGAAAATGAATTCAATCCGTTTGTCATCTGCTGGGCGACAATCATCAAGGGCAGGTCGAGATACCACGCGGTCAAGATAGCAGGAATCCCCAATGCAAATGCGACCGGAACTCGAAAAAGTAATAAGAAATCTGTCTTATGAAATGGCAAATTATTGAAATTCAAGATATAATCATATACTATAGAATAACATTTTAAAGGGGTGTAGGGAGTAAAAAACAGTGTAGAATCGATCAATTCTAAAGTATTTTGCTCTTGAGAGGAGTCGAGCATGAACTTGGTTTTCTACTCCTTAACTATCATATCATTTTAAGTCTTTAAAAATCTTTCCTTTAAAAGTATTTCTGAATTGATAATTAATACTCATAGTATTTAGCATTAAAACTCAATTAGGGAATTTAATTCATTTTTTAATTAAGCTGTAAAAATAAGTATTATTAATTTCTAATTATATATCTCAATATTATTTTAAGTTGGAATTTCTATATGAAAAGAAAATAATCCTCAGTTTGAACTTTTTTTAATTAGTTCTACCCTTTTAAATCGAAACCATTATTAGTCAATAGTTCATTTTATTTAAGTATCACATTCCACTGATATAACTTTATTAACCATAAACGCATACATTTGCATTATATAAAATGAATATAGATTGTCAATGATATAACATGAACCGAAATATAGTAGTAGATATTGCGACTCCAGATGACATTGAAGCTTTAAAAGCCTTAACGAAGCAATTAGTTGAAGATTTGGACCAAGAATTCGAACCAAAAAGGTTTGATTGGGGCATAAGGAGGAGATTATACGATCCACTTCAACGTCACGGCATTTTAATAGCCAAAGACTCGGAGAAAAACAACGAGGTGATCGGAATGATGGTAGCTGAACTTCGCATAGATCCTTATGGATCTTCCGAGGGATACATCAAGCAGGTCTTCTTAAAATCCGAATATCGTGGTAGGGGTCTTGGAAGCGTCCTTTTACACAAAGCTCTTGAACATCTGAAAAAAGTCAAGGTACAGAAGGTAAAAGTGAACCTCAAGAGTAGAGCAACAAAAGCCGGAGAATTATACAGAAAAACTCACTTCAAAAAAGTTTACGAGGTCTTGGAATTAGACCTGGACGAATACGATGTATTTGAAGATGAACACAAATAATTCATGATATAAAACTATTCCTCAGCTGTAAACCTTGATTAATTATAAATTGAATCAGATCTAAACGATACCAAAAGAATACTATTTTAAAATCACTTCCTCTATAATCGAAGTTTTAGGTAATTTTTTGACTTTATGAGACGATTAGAAAAAACTTGTACTAGAAAAAAATTAAAAAGAAAAAAAATTTGAATATACGCAATTTATGATATATTCATTGCTCTTTACAGTCTTTAATTAATTAGTCGTGTATTGTAGAAATGCCTCTTGATTTAGATGTACCCTGGGTTGAAAAATATCGGCCTCGTTCTTTTGAGGACATTGTTAGCCAAAACATTGCAGTTAACAATTTACAAAAATTTGTTGAAAGTGGAGAAATGCCACACATGATATTTACGGGTCCCGCAGGAACTGGAAAAACAAGTACTGCTTTAATCATCGCTAGAGCATTAATTAAAAAAGAGGATTACTATAGAAATGTCCTTGAGCTAAACGCTTCGGATACAGTAAGAATGCAATTAGTCCGTGATATCATAAAAGAATTTACAAGCCAGAATATGTTCTTAGACGATAATTCGATAAAAATAATACTCTTGGATGAGGCAGACAACATTCCAACTCAAGTACAGCAAGCATTGAGGAGAATAATTGAAAGCAATTCAACTAAAGTAAAATTCATTTTAATGTGCAACTACATCAATAGAATAATAGATCCTATCATATCAAGGTGTGCGGTTTTCAGGTTTGTAACCTTGCCTGAAGAAAAAATTATAGAAAGGTTAAAGTATATAGCAAAAGCGGAACATATAAAAATTCCTACCAATCGAGAGGATGAATTCTTTAAAATGCTATATTTTATATCTGGTGGCGATTTAAGGAAGGCAATTAATGTCTTGCAGATGTCAGTAGCTCTTGATTTGTTAAAGGAATTAGACATCAACGAAATTATGAAAATATCTGGATTCCTCGATCAAAATACCCTAAATTCAATAATAAATGAATTAAAGTCAAGAAATATAAACGGAGTGAAACAAATAGTAGATTCTATGGATTATATTGATAGTAGAAATCTAATTCGGCAAATATTAGGAGAAATACAATGTATTCCCGGAATAAGCTCAACTAACCAAGCGAAACTGCGAAAAATCTCGGGAGACACGGATTACCGAATTAATCAAGGTGCTGATGATAAAATACAGCTAATGGCTTTAATGGCTTCTATAATGCAAAAAATTAACGAAATCCCTCAAGGTGATAATTGAACCAATGACCGTACCAATTTGGCGAATTAAATATCTACCTCAATCATTGAATGATGTATTCGGACAGGAAGAGATAATAGTCAAATTAAAGGATTTTATTCGGTACCAAAACTTTCCTCATCTATTGTTTGTTGGTTCTAAGGGAATAGGTAAGACAACTTTAGCATCACTATTTTCACGCGAATTTTTAGGAAAGTACTACGAAGCAAATTCGAAACTCATATATGCTGATGTCCCTCTTACGGAGGAAGAGAGAAAGCAAGCTAAATCAGATGCTTATGTTTCAAAAAGCAAGTTGGGTAGTACTGCTGGAAAAAGAATGACGATGCCAGCCTTTATCCAGGTTAAAGTTAAACCATTTATCCAATCAAAGGTAATGG
>JBHLMB010000560.1:0-2820 GCA_048938565.1 Promethearchaeota archaeon
CAGAAGAAGATGGTATAATTGAACCTGAAACTGCCGTGAATGGAGGAGATGTGTTGATTGGAAGAACATCTCCACCAAGATTCATTAAATCATATGAAGAATTTGAGCTTATGCAGCCGAACAGGAGAGAAACATCAAAAAATATGAGACATAACGAGAAAGGTATTGTAGACACTGTAATTATCTCTGAGACAGTAGATGGAAATAAGTTGGTTAAGATTAAAGTAAGAGATTTACGAATTCCAGAATTAGGAGATAAATTTTCTTCTCGCCACGGCCAGAAAGGTGTGTTGGGTTTGATTGTTTCCGCGGAAGACATGCCTTTTACATCGCATGGAGTAATTCCTGATATAATTGTAAATCCACATGCTATGCCTTCGAGAATGACATTAGGGCAGCTTTTTGAAGGTATTAGCGGAAAAATAGCATGCAGTACAGGTATATTAGGTGATGCAACTGCTTTCGAATGGAAGGATATTACGAAATTGCAGGAACAATTAGTTGATGCTGGATTCGAGTTTAATGGGAGAGAAGTCATGTATAATGGAATTACAGGTGAAAAATACGAGATGGGTATATATTGCGCTCCTATTTATTACCAAAAACTTTATCACTTGGTTGCAGATAAACTTCACGCTAGAGCAAGAGGTCCTGTTCAGATTTTAACTCGCCAACCTACAGAAGGACGAGCCCGAGAAGGTGGTTTAAGATTCGGAGAAATGGAACGAGATTGCCTTGTAGGTCATGGATCTGCTTTATTATTGAAGGAAAGATTATTAGATGAGTCAGATAGAACTGTAATTTTAGTCTGCGAAAAATGTGGTCTTTTAGCAGTTTACGATAGAAATCGAGATAAACGCTATTGTCCTATATGTGGAGAAGGAACCATTATTTCTAAAGTGGTATGTTCTTATGCTTTTAAATTGCTTCTACAAGAAATGATGAGCTTAGGATTAGCCCCACGCTTGAAGTTAAAAGAAAAAATTTGATACGTTAAAATATTTTTTTTATATCATTTTCTTATTCCTTTTTAAAATATTAGTCTTTTCAGCAAACTTTATAGAATTCAAGCTTATATCTTTTCAAAAGCCATAATTGAGTAAAATAAAATGAAAACCAAATCCTATAAATATTGAAGCTGCTATAATAGTGATTATGGAAAGCCTGATTGACACTTCCCTTCCATATTTTGAATATACGACTAAAACTCCTAATGATACTAATCCAATAACAAGAAATATCCAACCAAACACCCATAATAATATTGAGGGCAAATCAAACCATTCTTCAGGAGGTTTTTCCTCCCATGGCCATTCAATTTGAGCTATAAAATTGATTGTCCATTGGAGAACTGAGAACATAATAAATCGTATAAATTTTTTTAATTTGTTTAAGCTAAAAATTTTTTATTTTTAATTAAGTTTATCAATGTTTTATCAATAATTAAAATTTAAAGCTATGCTAATTTAACTTATATAAGAATATGACTTAATCTTTTATTATAGATTTTAATTTTTGATGCAAAAATGCATTTTCTAACTGAATTAATTGAATCCCCAATATTAAAGGAACCAGCAAAAAACCATAAAAATATTCATCGTCATTTTTATAGATATTCCAAAGGGGAATTTATTGGACCTGCATTAAAAATAACAAAAACAAATACAAGAATTACGCTTAAAGGATCGTTTGAATATGAGGATCTAATTCAAGAGATTACACTAACTACAATTCCAGAAAATGAAGTTGAGATTAAAGGAGTCTTAATTACAGGAAGCAATATTAGTGATATGATTAGTAATTTAGGTCTTGATTGGAATTTGAAAAGATCATCTGGTAAAACAATAAACTACAAATCAGATATTATCGATAAGATAAATCGAGAAAATCTTCTTCAAATTATCGAAAAATTTCGGGAAACAAGTTATCTTTTAATTTCCTTTAATCTTAATCCTACATGTAAAGTTACGACTAAAAGTAGAATTCCACAGCCGTCAAAAAAAAAAGTTGAAGAGGATGATATTAATAAAAGAATTCAATTTTGTACTGGAATTATTAATAATACGGAAAGAAGCATTAAATCAATTATCAATTTTGCATTAGGAGATTTTAAATTGGATCTTCCAAAAAAATGGAAAAATATAACAATTATGAATAATTATATTATAACAGATATTATAATCCCTAAAGAAATTCAAAATTCGAGCTTAATGCGCATTATGGCAGTTCGAAAAGGTAAAATAACACGAATTGTTGATGTTGACGGGGAATTAATAGAAAAACAATATTCAATAATAGTTTAAGAATAGAATTATTAAAAAATTTATAAACTAATAAGAGGAGAGGTTGGTTGGAGCTAAATCCTTTATTAAAATCGCTTTTATATATTATTGGCGGTGATGTTGCAATTGAAGTTGGGATTGAATTATTGAATTCTGAAGATGAAGATATAACGGATGAAGATATCACCGAAAATATTAAAGAACGAATTGAGGGTTCTGGTATTGATTTTGAACCAGAAGATAGTGAAATCTTGAAGTTAAACACAGTTCGAAAAACACTTTACAAACTTTACAGTGAAAAACTTGCTCAATTCAGACGTATTAGGGATAAATCAACAGGATGGTTCATATATTTTTGGTGGCATGAATTCGACTTTCTCGAAGAAATTTTATTGGAAAAAAAGCAAATTGTGCAGAGAAAGCTAAGAGATAGATTAAAATATGAAGAAAATAATTATTTCTTCGTTTGTAAAAATTGTAGTGGAATAAAGATTAAATATAAATTTGATGAGGCATTCGATTTGAATTTTAGGTGCCC
>JBHLMB010000034.1:0-1681 GCA_048938565.1 Promethearchaeota archaeon
CATGCAGGAGCAGAAGTATTTGGAAATGTCAAGTGCAAACTCATGTATTCTAATTTTCATGATTTCAACATAAGAGGCACGCTGGATGCTGCGCTTATCGACATTTAGAATCAATTGGCTGGGAAGGTTAAAACTTAACTTAATCTGACGGTTGAACACCCTAAAATACAATTCCCGAATAGATTTTTTTAATAACTCACTCAAATTAGTTTCTTTAAGAACAATATTAAAATCATTAGATTGCATTTGAATGATATCGATCAAGCTATCTACCAATCTTTTTAGCCTATCGCCACCATTATTAATAATTTCAACAAAATCAAGGATCTCGTTCGGGATGTTCGGCGTAGGTGAAGTCTTTTTCACTCACATTAAATGGTTTTCCTGATTCGACCACATTCTTAAAGATTGACTTTATTTTATTCGTTAGGATATAAGTCAAAGTGATTTTTACCTAGAAAAAAATCGATTTTTTTTGATTTATTTCTGCGTATGCCTTGCTAACTCGAATGAAATTAAAATTAATGTCCATATGGGCATTTAGCAAATTGGAACTGTCAAAAATTGCGTCTAATAGAGCCATTGGAGCATCCAATTCTGGATGTTGTGAAGAACTCAACTTAAAGGATTCATTCAATTGGTTCACCGTCTATTAGTATCTTGAGAAGATAAAACCAAATTTGTCTAATTTTGCCAAATTATTGAATAACTAATAACCAACTTAAATATTCATACATTGTCTTTTGTACAAATTGCATATTAATTTTCACTTGCAGATTGGTTGACAAATTTACGACAAAAATTTCTTTGTTCGTGAATCCCATGTTCGCTTACGGATCGAGTCGTCATTCCATTCTTGGCGTAATAAGTATTTCTTAATTCTTCCCGTCAAGATCCTCAGTTTATCCTTGATTTCCACATATCTAGGAACTGTATAATGTGCTAAATGTAATTTTAAATAATCATGAAATGCCTCGTGCGTGAGTTCTCCGTTCTTTTTAAAAACAACGCAAATTTTTAAATCTTGTTCGCCTGATATATCGCTTGGTACGCCAATTACAGCAGTATCCATGACTAAAGGGTGTGCTTTCGCAATGTTCTCTATCGTGTGGATGGGAATCATTTTATCGTCTCGGCTTACTATATCAACCTTTCTTCCAACAAGATATACAAATCCATCTTTATCTGTATAACCCATATCACCCGTTGAAACGAATCCATCATCCATGTAGACCATTGGAGTGTTAATTGGTTTCTTGTAATATTCTAATTTAATTGGAAGCGTGGTTCGAGTATACACTTCTCCAATATTATCAGGACCAGGGGTTAATTCCTTACCATTGGCACCAATAATTTTTATTTCAAATTCTTCAATTGGTTTCCCAATGGAGCCTACTTTTCCGCCTTTTGTTCCTAGATTGTTGAATGTATATCCCATTGCTTCAGTCGAAGACCAACCCTCGTAAAGGGTTATTCCAAATCTATTCTCGCATATTTCCCATAAATCCTTTGGTACTTCTCCACCAATTGCCCATTTCACCCTATGGTTCCGTTCAAGCTCATTTGGAGTTTGAGCAATAAGACTTGGGAAGGTTCCTCCATGATACACGATAGTATTCGAATAATACTTGCTAGCTTCTTTCCAAAATCTTTCTGATCGGACATCTTCCGTAAGAACGAT